>DASQUK010000255.1:0-5292 GCA_035641315.1 Acidimicrobiales bacterium
GTGCGGCGATGGAGATCGTCGTGCAGAGGGCCCGGCGGTCACCCCGGACACTCCTGTCCATCGTCACGTGGGCGATGGGTCGGTTTAGAGCTGTCGGGCGATGTAGCGCTTGAGGCAGCGCTCGATCTCTTGGTGAGCGCGCCGTCGGCGCGGCGTCGTGTCGAGCATCACCCGATCGCGGCGGTCGATGCCAGTGCGGCTGCTCGCGGCCCCGCTGCTCGCCGTCGAGTTGTGGTTCGACATGCGGAGTCGAGGCCGGCGCCTGGTCCCCGAGCTGGCCGGGGCGGTAGGTATCGGTGCGGTGGCGGCCGCGATCGTGCTGGCAGACGGCGGCGACGCCCGGCTGGCTGCCGGGCTGTGGATGGTGGTCGCGCCGCGGGTCGTCGCTTCGGTCCCGTTCGTCCGGCTCCAACTCGCTCGGGCCAAGCAGCGGCCTCGCTTACTGGGTAGCAGCGACGCGGCCCAGGCCGCCGGTGGGCTGCTGGCGGTGGCTGCGGTCGCCGTCGATATCCGGCTGCTGGGTGGCGGGGGCGATCGCTCTCTTCGCGACGGTCCAGCTCGTGAGCGTCCGGCGTGCGGCGCCAGCGGCCACGGTGGTCGGCGTCCAGCAGATGGTGCTCGGTGTCGCCGTGGTGCTCGCCACTGCGCTCGTCGTCGTCCTGTGACGGGGCGAATTCGCGCCTCGGGGATCCGGGTAGTCGCGGGATCGTGAAGACGACCTATCTCGGGGAGGCGCGCGCCGGTGGGGCGTGGACGTGCGGGCTTCGGTGGTGCCGGGTGTCGTGGCGGCGGTCCTGGTGGTGGCGATCGTGGCGCGGAGCCGCGGGTTGCGGGACTTCGACTACCCGATCGTGTCGCCGACACCGAAGCCCTGACCACCGAGCCCTCAGTCACGGACGAGGCGTCGGCCGGACAGAAACCCCGGGGTCACACGGACGAGGTTGGTGACGCCTACCCGACTGACCTCGGCTCGAGCCAGTAGCTCCCAAACGCTTCGTCGGCCAGCAACTCAGGCCGTCATCGACCAATACCTGGTCGTCAAACATGGCCCGACCATCGCAGGCCGGCGGCCGCGGGCGACAGGGCCGAAGGACCATCCTGAGGTGGCCGAGCGGCCCACGGACCCGTCGTTGCTCATCGTCGATCTCGACGCCGGCCCGCCGAGCGGCGAGGTGGGCTACGACGAGGGCCACCAGTCGGCGACTCCGCAGCGTCCTCATCGAACGACCGCGCCGTCAGATGCTGGCTGCCATCTTCTCTCCGGCGTGTGATTTGACCTGCGTCTTTGTTACACAGAGCATCGGCCTCCGGAGCCGTGTGCGCCGGTTCGAATCCCGACGGCGCTTCGGTGGTGGTCCCGGTGGGGAGGGGGCCGGCCAGGTCGACGAGCACACGGCCGTCCACGACGTCGACCCGGTAGGTCGGCTGGTAGCGGTCGCGTTCCTTGCAATAGCCGGACGTCAGGTCGTAGGCCCATTGGTGACCGGGGCAGACGATGCGGCCGTTGAGGATCACGCCCTTGGAAAAGGTTCCGCTGCTTGTGGATGCAGACGTCGTCGAACGCCACCGGCCGGTCCTCGTCCGGATGCCAGAGCAGGCAGAGCTGCAGCTCCCCATGGTTCACGGCTGTCCTCCGGCGCCTTCTCAGCTCGTCGACGGCCATCACGTCGATCCAGTCGGGGGCCCTCATGACCGTTCTGTCGTCATGCGGAATCCGCGGCATCGAGCCAGATCTGCTTGAGCCGCTCGGCGGCGCGGCTGTCCTCGTCGAGCCCCTTCTGGTCGGGGTCCCACGACACCGTCACGTCGCCCTCGACGTAGCTCTGGCAGGCCAGCCGGTACCCCATCCCGAGCAGCTCACCCAGCCGATCACGCTCCCGCCGCCGCGGCTTGGAGAGGTTCTGGGCCCCTGCTCGACGAGCACGCGGTCGGTGCCGCAGTTCCCGCTGGCGCAGCGCCACGGCACGCCGCACTCGTTGCGGATCGCGACGCGCAGGATGTTGACTGGGTCGCCCTCCTTGAGCTCGACCTCCTTGTCAGAGGTGCGGAAGCGGATGCGAGGCATTGGTCATCATGCGAGGGCCTCGACGGGCGCGCTCTCGACGCCGGGCTCTTCGTGCCATTCGCCCAGATCGGGCTTGACGTAGGTGTCGTAGAGCGCCTTGGTGTAGGCGAAGCGCATGTCGGCACCGTCGCGGACGACCTCGATGCAGCGCTGCTGCAGCTCGGGAGTGTTCGCGTGGTTCAGGACGATCTGGTAGCCGCGCTCCCCGTGCACCTCGTCGGAGGTGATGTGCAGGTCGAAGAACTCGCAGTCGTCCTCGCTGAAGCCGTAGCCGTCGGGGTCGACAAGTACGGGGTACTGCTTGCGGTAAATGCTCGGGACCTGTGACTCCAGCCCGACGACGAGCGCCGCGGTGGCGACGACGAAGTGCTCACGGATGGCCGTGGCGTAACACCAGCCCTGCAGGCCACGGGTCATGGCGCACATGTTGGTGGGGTCCTCCACCCGTTCCCGGCTCGACCCGCAAGCCTCGGCGAAGCGGATGAGCAGGTCGGTGTGGCGCACGTCGGCGATCTCCTCCTCGTACATGTTCTGGAGGAGGAAGTCCTTGGCCTCGGTGTGTCGGTCGGGGGAGTTGGCGTAGACGTAGCTGAGGTAGTCGGCGAAGGGGCCGACGTAGTGGTAGTGGTTGGCCGGCAGTTGGCGGGCGGCCTTCGCCGTCGCCGCGCTGCTGGGCATAGGCGGCGGGTTCGCCACCGCGGGCCGACCTCCCCGTGGTGCGCCCGGCGCCGGCAGATGGCACACGCCGCCGACTGCGCGATGCGATCGGCACGGCCACTGCCGTGGGTTCCGCCGCCGCGGCAATCCAGTACGGAACAGTGGCGTTCTTCCCGGCCTTCGCCGTCGGGGAGTGGGGCCTCGGCGCCGGCACCGCGGCTCTCTTGCTCGGCGCCGGCCGAGGCCTGTCGGTGCCTGGCAAGGCCCTGTCCGGCCATGCCAGCGACGAGCACGGGCCCCTGAGCACCGCCGGGTGGCTCGGTGCACTGCTCGTGGTGCTCGGCTCGGCGTGGATGGTGGCGCCTTCCGCGTGGTGGGGCGCCGTCCCCGCCGTCGGCTTCGTCGCCACGGTCGGTTCGCTGTTCCCCGTGGCAAACCTCCTCGCCTTCGACGCGTTCGGCAACCGAGGGCCACTGCTCGGCACCTTCCGGTCCGTGCAGATGGGGGCGGGCGCCGTCGTCGCCGCAAGCATCGGCGCCGGCGCCCAGACCGTGGGGCTGCGACCGACGCTGCTGGTCACCCTGGTCGCGCCACTGGCCCTGGCACTCGCACGACACCGATCACGCTGACCGTCAACCTGGCCGAAGGCGACCGGATCGAGCTCCTCGACCCCTTTGAGCGCCCCAGCGGGACCACGATCTACCACTGCCACACCGTCGAGCACGAGGACCCGGGGGATGGCGCAGTTCGCCGTGGAGTCAGGTCCTGGGTAGGCCGCTATCGCACGGCACCAGCGTGTCAGCCGACAGCGCCGTGCCAGACGGCCGGAGGTGGAGTAGATCGCGGGCGTCTGCCGGGGGCCAACTCCTAATCTCTTCCCGCGGCGGCATGGCGGCGCAGTACGCCCCGGCCACCTAGCGGGCGGGGGTGGAGGCGATGGCCGGCAGCTGATGCTCGGCGAAGAGCTTGGCCACCAGCTCGCCGCGGCTCGACACCCCCAGCTTCTCGAACACCGCCTTGATGTGGTGGCGCACGGTGTGGGTCGACAGGTAGAGGTCGTCGGCGATCTCGGCGGTGCTGGCGCCGCGGGCGATGAGCTGGGTCACTTGCTGCTCGCGGTCGGTCAGCTCGTACGCCTCGACGATGATGGGGGCGAGGTCGGCGCTGCGCGCCGGTGCGATGACCAGCGCCGTGCCGGTGATGGCGCCGTTGGCGTCGCGCAGGCACGAGGCGTCGCACACCAGCCAGCGGCCGCTCGGGGACACGACCCGGCCCCAGGCCTCGGCGGCGTCCCCGGCCATCGCGGCGCTGCGGGCCCGGAGCACGGTCGAGGCCAACCACGGCGGCAGCTCGATCTCATGGGGCCCCGACAGCCCCGGCGACCCGACGCCACCCGTGTCGGGCAGCTGGGCCAGCCAGTGACGGGCCTCATCGTTGATCGACACGAGCTCGCCGGCGGGACCGAACAGCAGCAGCCCCGCCCCGACCTTGCTGCCGGGCCACGTCCGGGGGTCGACACGGGCGCAACCGCGCAACGCCAGCGCCAGTGGGCCCGACAGGCTCGCCATGATGGCCACGTCCCGCTCGGAGAACGGGCTGCGCCCGTGCGCCCGCAGCAGGCTCACGTTGCCCCAGTGGCTGTCGCCGATGCGGAGGACCGCCCGCAGCTCGTCGCTGAAGTCGGATTGGTGGAACTGCCGGTAGCGGGCGCTGCGTGTCGGTCGACCGCCGGTGGCCGCCAGCAGGGTCCCGACCGGGATCTGCGCGCGGGCCAGATCCCGGAACTTGTTGACGTCGTCGGCCCGGAACTCGTGCTCGATGGACTCGGCCCGGGGCGTCAGGTTCTCGAGCCGCATGGGCGCCATGCACAGCCCGGTCGCCGGGTCGGTGGCCATCCAGGCCGCCGCATCGAGCGGGACGATCCGGCTCAAGCGCGGCGAGGCCGCCTCGAACACGGCCGCCACGTCGGTGGCGCGCTGTGCCCGAGTGACGAGCTCGTCACAGCGTCGCTTGACGTGAGAGGGGAGGATCAGGCCACGGTGCCACATGGGCGTCGGCGCTCCAAGTGAAAACGGGCCCGCCCGGGCCGCCGGGGACGCGGCGGCCCCCAAAGGTAGAGGACCGGTCCGAGCCCGAGGATCCCCCAGATGGGGGGTTTCGCGCTGGTCGGCGCGCCGATGTCTGGGCGAGGGTTGATCCGGGTAACGCCCGGGCGAGGACGCGAACTGTTCGCGTCATCCGACGGAAGGGTTCTCGATGCTCACAACCCCTGGGGGGGTCGAGTCGCCCGACCCCACCGGGGACGCGGCACCGGAGACGTCGACCGAACGTTCGCGACCGGCGCTGCGCCCCCGGTCGATCCAGGGTGTCAGCGTCCGGCGGGGACGCACCTTGAGCTGCGGCTGCCCCTCCATCGGTGCCTACTGGCAACTCATCGTGCTGGCTGCGGGACTTCCCGTGCTGGAAGCCCTCATCCTCGGCCTGATCGGTGCCCCCGGGGCGCAGGCGCTGGCCCCCCAGGCCACGGCGCCGGCCCCGTTCGGGGTGTTCCACGACCTCCGCTGGCTCCT
>DASQUK010000256.1:0-4116 GCA_035641315.1 Acidimicrobiales bacterium
CCGCGCCACAACATCGCGGTTCCCGTCGGCGTCGAAGACCAGCACCTCACCGGCCATCCAATCGCACATCCAGAACCGGTCGTCGTGCCACCGCGGGGACTCGCCCATCTGAATTCCGGTCGCGAACACCTCGGCCATACCGATCAGACGCCCGCCCCCCTGCCGACTCATCGGTCCTCGGGCACGAATGCGACCGTCGCGAAGGCGAGATTCCTCTCGGCTGCAGCCGATGGGCCGTGACCAGCACCAGCACCCGGCGGTACGGGATGAGTGGCGACAGCCACCGAGCGACCAATACTCCTTGGCCCGATCAACTGATCTTGCGACCTAGCCGGCAAGGAGGGATCGGCGTTCCTTGCCGGTTCTGTCTTTGCTCTGCCGCGACGAGGGCTCCAGTGCGGTTCCGCTTCGTGTCTAGAGGGTCAGCAGGACCTTGGTGGCGCGTCGCTCGTCCATGGCCTTGTAGCCCTCGGCGATTTGCTCGAGGGGCAGCTCGAGGTCGAAGACCTTGCCCGGGTCGATCTTCCGGTTCCAGATGAGGTCGATGAGTTCGGGGAGGAAGCGGCGGACGGCGGCGGGGCCGCCGTGCAGGTGGACGTGGGAGAAGAACAGTTCGTCGCCGGGGAGCTCGACGTCATGGGCGACACCGACGTAGCCGACGTGGCCGCCTGGGCGGGTGGAGCGGATGGCTTGCATCATCGACTCCTGGGTGCCGACCGCCTCGATCACTGAGTGTGCGCCGAGGCCGTTGGTGAGGTCCTTGATCCTGGCCACGCCCTCGTCGCCTCGCTCTGCGACGATGTCGGTGGCGCCGAAGTGCCGGGCGAGCTGCTGTCGTGGCTGGTGGCGGCTCATGGCGATGATCCGTTCTGCGCCGAGCTGCCTTGCGGCCAGCACCGCGAGCAGGCCGACTGCGCCGTCGCCGACCACGGCGACGGTCTTGCCGGGGCCGGCTTCGGCGGCGACGGCACCGAACCAGCCGGTGCCCAGCACGTCGGAGGCGGCGAGGAAGCTCGCGATCAGATCGGCCGGCGGCAGGTCGGGTGTCGCCACGAGCGTGCCGTCGGCGAGCGGCACTCGGGCGAGCTCGGCCTGGGTTCCGATGGTGCCCATGAGCACGCGGTGGACACAGGAGCTCTGGTACCCCGCCTGGCAGATCTCGCAGGTGTTGTCCGAGGCGAAGAACGAGCCGACCACGAACTGGCCCGGCTTGATCGTGGTGACGTCGCGGCCGACCGCCTCGACGATGCCGACGTACTCGTGACCCATCGGCGCAGGCCCCTCGACGGTCTCGATGCCCCGATAGGGCCACAGATCCGACCCGCAGACACACGTGGCGGACAGGCGGATGATCGCGTCGGTCGGCTCAACGATCCTCGGGTCGTCACGCTCCTCGACCCGCACGTCGCCGGGGGCATGCATCACGGCTCCACGCATGTGGCTCCTCTCGTTCATCTTGTGGTGCCGCTGCACAGCGCCGGGCGGCGCACAGCAGTCAGCACCAACATCGGGATGCCCCCGACACAACCACTTTCGTCGACCAACAGGAAGGCCCGGATGAGAGGTGTACTGGCAGGGCACCCCAAGCCGGACCGGTCGGTCGTAGCCTCGAGTTGTGGACAATCGCAGCGAGGTCCGCGACTTCCTCATCTCGAGGCGAGCCAAGCTCACCCCGGACCAGGTCGGGCTTCCCGCAGGATCGACTCGCCGGGTGCCCGGCCTGCGACGCAGCGAGGTCGCTGCGCTGGCCGGGCTGAGCGTCGAGTACTACGCCAAGCTCGAACGTGGCGCGCTCGCCGGCGCATCCGCGGGCGTTCTCGATGCGATCGCTCGGGCACTCCAGTTCGATGACGCCGAGCGGGCGCATCTCTTCGACCTGGCACGCACCGCGGAGGGCACCACTGCGCTCGTGCGCCCCGCTCGACGCTCGTCGAAGCAGTGGACGACGCGCCCGAGCCTCCAGTGGGCTCTCGACGCCGTGACCGGCGGGGCGGCCTTCGTCCGCAATGGCCGGATGGACCTGCTCGCTGCCAACCAGCTCGCCCGGGCCTTCTACGCCGATGTCTACGCCGACCCCCGCCGACCGGCGAACATCGCGCGGTTCACCTTCCTCGACCCCAACGCCCAGCGCTTCTACCCCGAGTGGGACGTCGCCGCCGACATCTGCGTCGCCATCCTGCGGACCGAAGCCGGCCGCGACCCCCGGGACAAGGAGCTCCACGACCTCGTCGGCGAGCTCTCCACCCGCAGCGACGACTTCCGCACACGATGGGGCGCCCACAACGTCCGCCACCACGGCACCGGCACCAAGCGGTTCCACCACAGCGTCGTCGGCGACCTCGAACTGGCCTACGAGGGCCTCGAGATGGCCGCCGAACCCGGCCTCACCCTCACCATCTACACCGCCGAACCCGGCTCCCCCTCCGACGAAGCCCTCCGCCTCCTCGCCTCCTGGGCGGCCACCGAGAACCCCGCCACCACCGACGCCACACTCACAAGCGACTGACGATCGCTCCGACCGATGACCGGCCATCCCAGCGAGACGGCCCGGTCGGCGTCCGGGCGGTATGCGTCGCTGAGGTCGCTGTGGTGAGCACCGGTGCGTGAGCGATCACGCTGCAACGGCTGCTAGTCGCGTGAGCAGACTGTGGGCCGTGGATCTGTTGGCCATGTTCGGTCGTCGCGCACCTACTGTGCCCGTCGGCACCTATACGACGTGGTCGTGGCCGCCGACGCCGACTGGGTACGCCGAGTTCCGCTGGGCGCTCGAGCCGCGCACGGATCCCTCGCCTGTGGGCTACTTCTGGAGCCATCAGGTGGCGCTGGTTGGCGGTGAGGCCGCCTACGTCGGGCTGCAGACGGTGGGCTCGGAACCCGCCGGCAAGATCGCGATCTTCTCCGTTTGGGGCGCGATCGACGCGGAGGGCCCTGACTACGCTGCGTCCTTCGGCGGGGAGGGCACCGGGATGACGGTCAGGATCCGCTACGGGTGGGTGCCGGGTCGCCGCGAGCGCTTGGCGCTGCGAGGCGACGGTGACGGCTGGTGGCGCGCCGAGGTGGAGGACCGGCTGGTCGGCCGCATCCGCGTGGACGCGGCGTGGCGCGGCCTGGCGTCGAGGTCGATCATGTGGACCGAGCGCTACACGCCGCCGCTGCGCACGTGCGCCGACATGGGCCATGCCGTCGCGTGGTTCGGCACGCCGTTGGCTGACGGTGGCGTGGCGCCACGGCACCATCACAATCATCTGGGGGGGAACCGGGGCTGCCCCGGCTCGTCGGTGCGCGACACCGAAGGCGGCGTGCTGCACGTCATGGGCGCGCCAGGCTGAGCGGCGCAAGAGGTGCCGCTCGTGACCATCCATCGAGCCGCCAACCGACGCCTGGCGTCGAACGTGCAATGGCGTCACACGGTGCTTCGGATGTGCCGAAGGGTGTCACGGTCCCGGCGATCTGGGATGGTGGCGGCGCCGGTGACGTCGCGCGCCGGAGCCGATGGTGTGATCAGGTGCGTTCCTTTCGTCCAAGATCTCAGGCGGCGTTCGTGTGACGCTCCGGGGTATGGAACTCGTGACTGAACCCCGTGGCGCGATCGATCTCACTGCTACGCCTCTCCATCTCGGCTTCGGGTCCCGGGCGCTGGCCGTCGAGGGCTTCGCGTGGGACGGCGGCGTGCTCGAGGCCTACGGCGCCGCAGTCGCTGAAGACGGCGCGGAGGGTCGGGTGGTGATGGTCTTCGAGGGCAGCCGATCGTGGGACTCCTGGGAGCGGCACCCTGCCGGTGACGAGGTCGTGATCTGCCTGTCCGGCCGGATGACGGTCATCCGGGAGATCGCGGGCGAGCACGAGCCCGTGGGACTCGGCCCGTACGAGGCAACGATCAACCCCTCCGGCGTATGGCACACCGCTGACCTTCACGAACCGGTCCGGTTCATGACGATCACGCCAGGCCAGGGAACCGAGCGACGGCCGCGCTGACGCCCCTGCAACGGCCCGAGGCCAGCATCGCTCGTGACGCACCCGGATCCGGTGGGGATGTGAGGACACGATGTTCAGGAATGACGTTATGGGGCGCCTCGCCGATGGACGGAGTCCTGGCGTGTCCGGCCCCGTCGTTTG
>DASQUK010000257.1:0-2290 GCA_035641315.1 Acidimicrobiales bacterium
TATCCGCCGGCCGAGCTGCCCGAGCACCTGGTGGTGATCGGGTCGGGCGTGACCGGCGTCGAGTTCGTCCACATGTTCTCGTCGCTCGGCAGCCGGGTGACGCTGCTGGTCAGCCGCCAGCAGGTGCTGCCGCAGAAGGACCCCGAGGTGGCCGCCGCCCTGGAGGACGAGCTGCTGCGCCGGGGCGTGCAGTTGCTGAAGGGCGCCCGGGCCGAGGGCATCGATCGCACCGACGACGGCGGCGTGGCGGTGCGCTGCACCGACGGCCGGATCGCCTCGGGGAGTCATGCACTGCTGGCCATCGGGTCGATCCCCAACAGCGACGGCCTGGGGCTCGACGCCGCCGGGGTAGAGGTCGACTCGGGCGGCTACGTGCCCATCAACCATCACTGCGTCACCAACGTGGGGCACATCTACGCGGCCGGCGACCTGTCTGGGAAGCTGCCGCTGTCGTCAGTGGCGGCGATGCAGGGCCGCAAGATCGCGGAGCACGTCATGGGGCTGCACACCCGGGTGCACCGCCACCTCGACTACGACAAGGCGGCCTCGGCCATCTTCACCGAGCCGGAGATCGCCGACGTGGGACTGGCCGAGGCCGACGCCTTCGCCGAGGGGCGCAAGCTGCGGGTCACCAAGGTCCCGTTCTCGGCGTCGGCCAAGGCGCTCATCAACAACGAGACCAAGGGATTCGTGAAGATCCTGTCGGACCCGGCGACCGGGGTGGTGCTGGGCGGGTCGATCGTCGGCCGCCAGGCGGCCGAGCTGATCTCGGTCATCGCCGTGGCGGTCACCAACGGCCTGCGGGTCAACGACATCGTCGAGAGCCTCCTGGTCCACCCCTCCCTCGCCGAAGCCCTCGCCGACGCCGCCGAGTAGTGATTCGTTTTGTCAGACCTCAGGTCCAATCCGGTACCTGACGTCTGACAGAAGCGAGTGTGCCCGCTGCCGGTGCAGCGCGAGCAGTTCGCGTCCGGTCTCGTCGCGGCGGAGGGTGATGTCGTCGTAGGTCACCTCCACGATGTCCCAGCCGAGCCGCTTCAGGTGTCGCCGCCGTTGACGGTCCCACTCGTGGGCCCGTTTGCCGGAATGGTGCGCCAGGCTGTCGCACTCGACGGCCCATTTGATGGTTGGCCAGGCCAGATCGAGCTGGGCCACGAAGTCCCCGTCACGAACGGTGTGTTGGAGCGCGGGCTCCGGTAACCCGATCGACCGTACGAGGCGCAGAACGCTGGCCTCGAACCCGCTATCCGTGTACCTACTTCGTCCGATGCGCTCGTCGAGCAGCTCGCTCATGAGCCGACAACCCCCGCGTCCCTTGCGTCGGAGCTCCGCGTGGCGGCGATCCACGGCATCGAGCATCCCGGGCCATCGTCGGCAGGCGTGGTCGAGTGCCTGGCCCACGAGGAACGGGTGGGCGACAGCGGCGAGGTCGAGCAGCGTGCGCACAACCGACGTGCAGGGGATGCCGTCTACCTCGTCGAGGTCGACGCTGCGGATCGCCCGGCTCTCGTGGACGATCCAGCTCGTACGCCGGCGCCGGAGACCGTACGGAACGAGGACCTCGATCTGTCGTGGCGGGAAGCCATCGAGTTCCCACAGCGCGGCGGCCGTGCGGTGAGATGCGCATCCGGCGGACGAGCCGGCGGCGATGGCGACATCGTGCCGCCAGGTGGTCGGCGACCCAGCGATCGCGTAGATCCCGGGTGCTGGATGAAGCAGGCGGCCGGTGTGAGCCCAGCTCGTGAGCTGTCGACGCGTAACACCCAGCTCACGTGCTTGCACCAATGTGATGGTTGCGTGATGTGTGCGCGCATGGTCGACGACAGTGGACCAGGACGAGGACATGCTTCCCCCACAGGACGATGATCGACGCAGGGGGGAAGTCGCCGCATACTGGCGGCGGGCGGGTGCGGGTCGCAAGCCCCTTCGTTCTGTCAGCGCTCAGGACCGATGCGGTACCTGACGTCTGACAGAACGGTGGGTGGCGGTTACTCGATCACCACCACCACGTCGCCGGAGCCGACCGACTGGCCGGCGGCGACCTTGACTTCCTTGACGGTGCCGGACTTGTCGGCGGCGATGTTGTTCTCCATCTTCATCGCCTCGAGCACGCACACGGTCTGCCCCACCTCGACCTCGTCGCCCTCCGACACCAGCACCTTGACGATCGTGCCCTGCATCGGCACGGTCACGTCGCCGCTGCCGGCCGCCCGTGCCGAGGCGCCCGCCGACCGGCGGGGACGGGGCGCGGCCCGGCCCCCGGCACCGCTCACACCCGGCGCCACCACCG
>DASQUK010000258.1:0-7904 GCA_035641315.1 Acidimicrobiales bacterium
CGTCGGGCGATCTTCCGGTGGATCAACTGGTACAACACCTCGAGGTTGCACACCAGCCTCCAAGGCATCCCACCCACCGAGTGGGAACATCAATACCGTCAAGCGTCATAACCACCCGTCCGCCCGACGGGGAGATGCCCACACGAAGTCACCGCTGGAAAAGGCCGTGCAGGTACATCAACGGCAGCACGTCGGCCACCTTCGGGCTCTTGCGGCACCACGGCGGCACGATCGAGCTCCGGAACCGGACCCGCTCGCCGGTCTCCCCATCGACGCGCTTGTCGTTGACGCGGGGCGCTTCGATCTCGACGGGGCCGGCGCCCGTCGTGATCGAACGCGGCTCGGCCCGCCCATTGCGCACCACCAGCCGCCGACCCCGCTCATCGCGTTCACCAGCGTGCGCCTCGATGTACGCGTCAACCTCCGCTTCCAACGCAGCGGCCAGCATGCGCCGAGCACCCTCACGCACGATCTCATCGAGCATCGACGGCGAGTCCCCGCCCGCCGGCGCATCGGTCACTACTCTCAACATCGGCGTTCCTTCCTCGCCGGCGTTCCAGCGCCAGCGATCTCTCGTCAAGGTCAACGAGGAAGGTACGTCGCGCCCTCGAGCGAGCGGCCGATCCACAAGTTCAGGTCATACCTCAGAACTGATGGCGAATCACCACTGACCGATAGAGACGGCACAATGTGCCTGGAGACGCCGCTGGTCCGAACACGATGGAGCGGGGTGCCACCGGTGAAAGGTCAAGCCCTACGGGCTGGCCTGCGGCCAGCCTCGACCCCGCCTCCGGCGGCGACGCGCCCCCCACACAGGCCACGGCGCCCCGCAACCTCCACGTCCACCCGACCACCTCCTTGACACGACCCACCCCTTCAGGGATGCCGATCCGCGCCCCCGGCGCGGGACAGAGAACGCCGCAACAGAACGACATCGTCCCGCCGACCGCTGCCGCGCACCGATCGGCGCATCTGTCGCCGGCCAGCGACCGGGCCGCACGCAAGGATCGGAGCGTCCTGGCTGTCCGGACGGATGACATCTCGAGACATGGGGCCTCGGCCGGCCACGGCCTCTTCTAGCCAGCGAGCCGACGCGCCCGTTCCGCGGCTCGCGTGGACGCCGTGACCCAGAGCGGTTTCCGGCGCAGGTGACGCCATCTCCGCCGGTGCCGGCCGCCCGTCAAACCGTCCTGGCGCGTGACCGCGAAGTTCGGGGAGTACTTCGCGTCACCCACTTGTTGCTCGCGCTGTCGGAGCGCTGCAGTCCACCCACCGGCATGCGCCTAGAAGGTGCCTTCCGAGTTCGTTTGTGTGGCCGCCTCGACGCCGCCGCGCACCTCGTCGACGGTCCGACGCATGAGGGCGATGACGTCGCCGAAGGCGAGGCCTCTGCCCTGGAGGCGCAGGGACTCGACGCGCGATTCCGTCACGTGTTGCGCTACCTCGCGCATGTCGTCGCTCGAGTAGTAGGACCTGATCGCGTCGTAGGCGCCGAGCAGCTGTGCGGCCTCCCGCTGTCGGCCGAGCGCCCAGAGGAACGGCACGAAGCCTTGGAGCAGGACGGCGAGCGGGTCGGAGGACGTGAGGCCGTCGACGAGGGCGACGGCCCGGGTGTAGTGGTCGAGCGCTGCAGCTGTGTCGCCCGCCAGTGCGGCGGCGCTCGCCGCCGCACTGGCGGCCACAGCTTCCTGCCAGCGATCGCCTCCTAAGCGGTGTATCGCGGCGGCGCGCTCCATATGCAGGCGGGCTTCGTCCGGTTCACCTTCGTGGATAGCGATCCAGCCCAGCAGCCGCAGCGCTTCGCCTGTCGGCTGGCTTGCTCCTGCCTCCCTGGCGGCTGCGAGCGCCTCCTCGGCCTGCGCCCGTGCGCCTTCGAAGTCGCCGTCGGCGATTCGCCGGGTCGCAAGGAACGCCAGCGACCAGGCGATGCCCGGCGCATCCTGCGTCTCCCGGAACAGCGCCAAGGCCTCCTCGAGCTGGGCGCAGGCGGTGTCGGCCTCCGACGGTTCACCGCGGTCAGCGCCCATCACCCGGCGTCGGGCCAGCCAAGTCAGAGACCAGGCCCGGCCGCGGCGGCTGCCGCACCGCTGGAACAGGCCGAGCGCTTCCTCGAGCTGCTGCTCTGCTGCGTCATACTCTGATGCGTCTTGGGCCAGCATCGCGGCGGCCACCAAGGCTCGCGCCCGGAGGCGGTCATCCACCCGTCCGGCGACCGCGAGCGTCCGATCGAGGAGGCCCCGGACGTCGGGTTGACCCATCGTGAACCAGGGGTACCCCATGGCGGCGGAGATACGCAGCGCGGTACCGCCGTCGCCGCGGTTGATGGCACCCACCAAAGCGGCGCGGATGTTGGGCCCATCCGCGCGCAGCCGCCGCGCCCAAGCGGCCTGATCAGCAAAGAACCCGCGTGCTGCCGCCTCGGCGAGGTCGACGACCCAGGCGGCGTGCGCACGCTGCGCCGACTCGGTCGCACCCACTTCGTCGAGCCGCTCGGCCAGATACTGGCGGAGCGGCTCAAGCAGTCGGTAGCGGGCGGTGACACCATCGAAGGTCACCAACGACTTGGCGACGAGCTCGTCGATGCCGTCGAGCACGTCGAACTCGCTGCCGCATACCGCCTCCACGGCGTCCAGCCGGAACCCGCCCGCGAACACCGACAATCGCTGAGCCAACCTCTGCTGGTCGTCGGTGAGCAGTTCGTAGCTCCAGTCGAACGTCATCCGTAAGGTCCGATGCCGATCGTCGCCGCCAGCCGATCGGTGACCGGCCAGGAGGCCGAGTTGGTCCCCAAGGCGCGCAGCCAGATCAGCGAAGCTCAGGGAACGCAGCCGGCCGGCCGCCAACTCGATGGCCAGCGGCACACCGTCGAGGCGATGGCAGATGTCGACGACCGACGCGACATCTTCGTCCCGCACGCCAAGACCGGGCCGGACCGCCCGGGCACGATCCAGTAGGAGCTCGACCGACTCGACCCCGCGCAGCTGTGCTCGGTCAGCTACCGATCCGCCCGGGACATCCAGCGGGCCAACCGGCCACTCTCGCTCTCCAGCCACACCGAGCGGCTCCCGGCTGGTCGCCAGCACCCGCAAGTCAGCCGCAGCCGCCAGCAAACTCCGCACGATCATGGCGCAGGCGTCGATCAGATGCTCGCAGTTGTCAAGGACCAACAACCCGGCGAGGGCCTCGGGTCGTGCCAGCAAGTCGTGGAGTGGGTCGGGCCCCGGCTCAACGCCAACCGCGCTAGCAACCGCGTGGGCGACCGAGTCACCGTCCCGCAGCGGCGCCAGCTCGGCCAACCACACATCCTCGCCGCGCCCTGCGGCATTCCTGGCGAGCTCCAATGCCAAGCGGGACTTTCCGCTCCCCCCTGGACCTGTGAGGGTGATCAGCCGCTCGGTCCCCAGGAGCGTCACGAGCTGCTCGACTTCCGTGGCACGCCCCACAAACCGGGTCAGCGCGACCGGCAGACCTCCCGCGGCAGCCGACGAGACGACGGCCAACCGCCCGTCGTCGGCGCCGACCAGCTCCCAGACCTCCTCAGGTCGCTCGATGCCGCGCAGCGCTCGCCGTCCCCGATATAGCAGCCCCACCCCCTTCGGCGGTCGGTCGGCCACCAATCCGGCCGTCACACCCGAGACCAGGGTCTGTCCCCCCTTCGCCACGGCGCGCAAGCGGGCGGCCCGATTGACCGCCTGGCCATACCAGTCGCCATCCCGCGCCTCGGCATCCCCCGTGTGGACACCGATGCGCACCCGCAGTGGCGTGGTGGGCGGCCACGGTTCACCCGCCAACTTCTCCATGGTGGCGGCCGCGGCGGCCAGAGCACCTTCAGGATGCGCGAACACCGAGAACGTGGAGTCACCCTCGCCCTTGGTTCTCACAAGCTCACCACCTGACCCGTTGACCGCGTCGCGGACGAGGGCGTCGTGACGGGCCACCGCTGTGGACATCGCCTCGGGGTCCCTCTCCCACAGCGACACGGAGTCGACGATGTCGGTGAGCAGGAACGTGCGCGGGGACCAGCGGTCTGTCGGGCTGTCAGCGAGCTTCTCATGCTCGTCGCCACTGGCTCGATCATCGGCGCCTACGAGGAGGTCGGGGTCGTGGTCGAGGATGCGGTGTTCGAGACGGGTGAGTTCGGGGCCGGGGTCGATGCCCAGTTCGTCGATGAGGTGGCGCCGGGCTCGCTGGTAGGCGCCGAGGGCGTCGGCTTGGCGGCCGCTGCGGTACAGCGCCAGGATCAGCTGGGCCCACAGCCGTTCATCGAGGGGATGGGCGGTCACCAGCAACTCGAGCTCTCCGGCCGCCTCTGGGGCGCGGTCTAGTTCCATTAGCGCGTGGTAGCGGTTCTGCAACGCCTGGACGTGCCTCGCCTCGAGCCGGGTGGCTTCGCGGTCGGCCCAGCTGGCGCCGGCGAACTCGCGCAACGGTGGTCCTCGCCAGAGTTCCAGCGCCCGGTCGAGCACAGCGAGCCGGCGGGCCGGCTCGGCCTCGGTGGGCACCGCGTTGAGGGCCTGCTCGAAGCGGTAGGCGTCCACATCGCCGGCCTTGATATCGAGCAGGTAGCCGCCGGGACGGGTTTCCAGCCGCGCGGATTCGTCGCGTAGCCGCCTACGCAGCTGCGAGATATAGGTCTGCACGGTCCGGGCGGCACCGTCGGAGCGAGCGTCGCCCCACAATTCCTCGACCAGCCGATCCTTGCTGATCGGTTGGCCGGCATGGACCACCAGACAGGCCAACAGACCGCGCCGCTTGGCTCCTTGCACGTCGATGGGCCCGGTCGTGCCCACGACCTCGAACGAGCCCAGGATCCGGAACTCCATCGCCGCTCCTTGCCCCGGCCCTTGAGACCGAGCAAGCCGCCTGACCGGATCGTAACCGTCGCTGAACCGGCGCGATCGGGTGCCAGTCGAGTTCCCGTCGAGTGACCGTCGCGTCTCCGTCGAGTCGCGACCCGCAGTGTGACGACGCCCGGGCAACCAGGCCCACCGACGAGACGGCGGGCCACCTCTCTTCCCGGAGGTCGCCATGTCAGCGCTCTTGCCCGAGCGCGCCCCAATCACGTCGAGCCCGGCGCGCTCCACACCGCTACATCGACGTGCCGCCAGACTCGGCATCGCCGCCGTCGTGGTCGCCGCCGGTCTCGGCTGGCCAGTCCCATCCGAGAGCGCGTCCATGATCGCGGGCCCGCACGGCACGACGTCCAACCGCGCTGCGATGCCAGTGGCGGAGCTGCCTCACGAGTCCGAGGCAGACCCCCGCCGAGCGCCGCCGACCGTCCCCGGGTCCCAGCCCCTCGCACCGGCGCCGCCGCCCGACCGGCGCGACGCTCCTGACCCGTTCATCCTCCACGACAACGGCCGCTACCTGCTCTACAGCACCCAGGTCGGCCTTCACAACGTACCCGTCACCACCAGCCCCGACCTGCGCCACTGGTCGCCGCCCGCCGACGCGCTCCCCCAGCTGCCAGCCTGGGCCGCATGGGGCCGCACCTGGGCCCCCGGGGTCACACAGCTCGCTGACCGCTATCTGCTCTACTTCGCCGCCCACCATCAATCCTCCGGCCGCCAGTGCACCGGCGTCGCCACCAGCGCCGATGCCGACGGCCCCTTCGTCGCCCAGCCAACCGGCCCGATCGTGTGCCAAACCCGCCTCGGCGGATCGATCGATCCCCACCCCTTCATCGACGCCGACGGCACCCCCTTCCTGGTCTGGAAAGCCGACGGCAACGCCATCGGCCTGCCGAGCACCCTGTTCGGTCAGCGTCTCCGGCCCGACGGGCTCGCCCTCGCCGACCAACCCGTCCCGCTCGTGAGCTCGGACGCCCCATGGGAACAGCCACTCATCGAGAACCCCGCCCTGGTCGCCGCCGGCCGTTCATACGTGCTGCTGTACTCGGGCGGCTGGTGGGAGTCAGCCGGCTACGCCGTCGGCTACGCCACCTGCAACACGCCGCTCGGCCCCTGCACCAAGATCACCGTCGACCGGCCACTTCTCGCCAGCGCCAGCGACCAGGCCGGCCCCGGCGGAGCCTGCGTCATCACCGGCCCAGCCCGCGACCAATGGCTCGCCTACCACGCCTGGACCCCCGGCGCCATCGGCTACGACAACGGCGGCACCCGCAGCCTGCGCTTCGCCTCTCTGACATGGCCCAACGGCCAACCGGCCATCAGTCGCTGACACTGGCCAGCGAGTTAACTGTCAGACCCGGATAGTGCAGTGAGGCCGCTGAGAGGGGTGTCGGACCGGGGTGATCTCGCGGGGCGGCTGGGGTTGTCGCGGTGGGCTCGGTGGTGACGCGCGTGTGGTCAGGGCGAGGCGGCTTCCTGGGTTGTCGCTCGGCGTGGTGTTCGTGACGCCTGGCCGGCTCAGGCGAAGGCGGGTAGCCGGCGGATGCGGGTGAGGGCTTCGATGAAGGCGTCGGCCCAGGCGTGGTTGCGGGGCAGGCGCAGCCATAGGGTGCCGGCGTGGCGGACGACGCGGGCGGCGAGGTAGAAGAACGCCAACCGCCAGCGTTTGGCTCGGCAGCGGTGGAACTCGGCGGGCAGAGCGAGCACCCGGAGCCACCGGCTGGTGTTGTGGGCGAGGGCGCAGGTGTGCCACCACAGCCAGTTGCCGAAGAAGTTCGAGAACGGGGCGTGGGCGAACGCGAAGTCTTCTTTGAGCTGACGGATGGCGTCTTCGGGGATGCCGCCGCGGCGCCGGTGGTGGTACTCGACCTCGACGGCGGGCGCGAACCAGCCGGGCAGGTTGGTCACGATGGCATGGAAGCGCCAGCCGTTCAGGTCGTCGAAGGACAGTTGGTCCCCGGCACGGGTGCGCTGGCGTCGCACGATCAAACGCAGATGGCGTGTCTTGGCGGCACTCTTGTTGCGGGCGCCGATCACGATGGTGGTCTCGGCCACCTCGCTGCCCCGCTCGCCTTCGGTGCCCAACGCTGGCCGCCACACCGTGGCGGGGTTGGTGGCCAACGCTTCGATCGCGGCCCGCACGTTCTGCTTGTTGGGGGCAGTGATGGTGAACGCGGCGCCGAGCTGGGCGCAGACATCGATCACTTCGATCTGGTAGCCGGCCGAGTCGATCCGCACCCACACGTTGGCGCTGTCGCGCACCGCCGCCGGGATCGCCCAGTAGCACTCGCGCACGAAACTGGCCATCGCCCGGCCGGGATGGGCGTTGCCGGCCCGGGCTCGCACCGCCACCACGTCGCCGGTCTCACCGACAACGCCGACCATGGGCGACAGACCGGTCTGGCCCTTGTAGGAGAACGTGGAGCCTTCCTTGCCCAGCCCGTAGGTGGCCACACAGGTGGCGTCGGGATCGAGGGTCACCAACCCGCCCTGCGGGCCGGCGCCCAACGCCCAGCCTCGGGCCAGCATCGTGCGGTTCACCGCCGCGGCCTTCTGTGCCCGGCCCAGATCGGCGCCGTCGCCGAACCGCCACAACGTCCACTGCGACGGCAGACGATGCTCGCCGCGCAGCCGCTCATTGGCCACTCCCGCCAGCAACGACCGATCCGAGACCACATCGCCGCCGGCCAGGATCACCTCGAGCAGCGCCCGGTAGCACTCGCCGCCCGTGTAGCCGCCCGGCCCGATCGGACGCAGCCCGCGCCGGTCGGCTTCGGCCACCACACCCAGCCGGTCCAGCAGCGGCCCCCACAGCGCCGCCCCGGCGATGCCGGTCACCAAGTCATCCGACTGGCTGACCTTGACCGTCGCTGCCTCACGGGCAGGACGGTCGATGACCTTCCCAACATCGAACAGCGGCATAGCATTGTTCACCAGACAGGTGCCTTTCGCGCGGTGATCCTTCGGGCTTCAGCACCTCGAATGATCCCGAAACGAAAGGCATTTGTCGCGTATCGAACCCCCGTTCGCCACTACCGCTGCACTATCCGGGTC
>DASQUK010000259.1:0-9519 GCA_035641315.1 Acidimicrobiales bacterium
CCCGCCGCAGCAGCACCGGCTCGGCGAGGGCGAGCGGGTCGTGCACCACCACGCCGTTGGGCACGAACACCAGCCAGCGGCGAGCCAGGGCGTGCAGCGCCCGGGCCGCGAACCACGCGGCCGGGAGGCCCACGACCAGCGCCGGCCCGCCGGCCACCCAGTGCTTGGCGGCCAGGAGCAGGGGACCGGCCGACAGGCCGGCCACCGCCACGGCCCACAGCAGCACCAGCGGCCCCGCCAGCAGGGGACCGGGGACGCGCAGCGGCATCCGCCGCTCGTCGCCGTAGGAGGAGCCGTCGACGAACGTCTCGCCCGTGCCGGGCCAGAAGGCGGCAAGCGCGGCGACCAGCGCACCCGCCAGTCCCACCACGTCGGCCGTCGACGGCCCGCCCGCCACCGTGGCCGCCAGCGCGGCCGCGACCGCCCCGGGAGCGGCCACGCGCAGGACGGTCAGGCTCACGGTGGTCGGCACCAGCGTCGCCACCAACACCACGGCCCACGCCACCCAGAGGCCGGCGCTGGCCACCAGCTGGACCGGGCGGCTGGCGCCGTCCAGCGCGTCGCCCAACGCCGGCCCGGTCACGAGCGGGAGCACGAGCCAGGTCCCACGGATGGGCCAGGCGCCGGGGGCGGGCAGCTTCACGGGCCGGGAGATTTGCCGATGGGGCCGTCGGCTGGCTATTCCAAGCGGCGGGTGGCGCAACCAGTGGGGGACGAGGTGTCGGAGACAGTGGAGCCGCGCGGCGGGCGGAACCATCACCGAGCCGCAGCATGAGAGCGGCATGAGAGAGGTCCTGCTCCCGATCGGGTTGGCGACCGGCATCGGCAGCCTCCCCCACGACGACGCCCGCGAGGCCGCCGAGTT
Source organism: Acidimicrobiales bacterium (assembly GCA_035641315.1). Lineage (GTDB taxonomy): Bacteria > Actinomycetota > Acidimicrobiia > Acidimicrobiales > VFJN01 > DASQUK01. Next base: position 866 of record DASQUK010000259.1, read on the forward strand.
CGTGCTCGACCGCCAGCCCCGGCTGCCGGCGGCGCCGTCGCTGCCGCGCCGCTCGCCCGTCGAGGGCATGATCCCCCAAGCCGCGTGGGGTATCGCCGGCGTCGTGGTGCTGCCCGACGGCTCGCTGCTGGTCGACGAGTCCGTCATCGATCCCGAGCTGCCGCTCACCGAGTCGGGCCTCGATGGCGAGCCGTTCGTGGGCCTGCGCACGTTCCTCGAGGCCGCCACCGGGCGGGTGGCACCGTTCAAGATCCAGATCACCGGGCCGGTCACGCTGGGCCTGGCGCTCCACGCCGTAGGCGTCGCTGCCCCGCGGGCCTTCGCGGTTGCCGCCAAGGCGGTCGAGGCCCGTACCCGCGACGTGGTGGCGGCGGCACGGCGCGCCGCCCCCGGGGCCACGACCGTGGTGTTCCTCGACGAGCCCGGCCTCACCGCCGCGCTCGAGCCGGGTTTCCCCTGGCCGCTCGACGACACGCTCGACCTCGTGTCCTCGGCGCTGGCGTCGATCGAGGGCCACGCCATCGCCGGGCTGCACTGCTGCGGGCGGGCCGACTGGCAGGCCATCCTCCAGGCCGGTCCCCAGATCCTGTCCCTGCCGGTCGACGCCGGCGCCGCCGACCACGTGGGGGCGTTCGCCGGCTTCCTCGAGCGGGGCGGCTGGATCGCGTGGGGCGCGGTCCCCACCGACCGCCCGCTGGGCGAGACCGCCGAGCGCCTGTGGCGCCGCCTCATGGCCGAGTGGGACGCGCTGATCGACGGCGGCTGCGACCCGCTGCTCCTGCTCCAGCGCGCCATGGTGACGCCCGCCTGCGGCCTGGTCGGGCTCGACCCCCCGCAGGCCGACCGCGTGCTCGAGCTGGCCGGCCACCTGGCCCGGCGCATCGAGACCGAGGCCGTCGACGCCGGCCTCGACGTGGGGGCTTAGTTTCGTTTCGCAACCAGAGGTTGCGAAACGAGTCTTGGGCCGCCGCCTGGCGGCGGCGTCGTTTTCCGATCGCTCGACCGGCGGAGCCGGATCAGGCGACGGTGGGGGGCTCCGCCGGGAGGCTCTGTCCCCCCACACCCCCCGCCGGGGGCGCGCCGCGAGCCTCTCTACGCCCGGCACGTTGGCGCCTGATTTACAGTCCGGCATATGGCCGACCGGGAGATCGAGGAGCGGGCCGAGGCGCTGCGCGCCGAGATCCGCGAGCACAACCGCCGGTACCACGAGCTCGACGACCCCACCATCAGCGACGCGGAGTACGACGAGCTGGTCCGGCAGCTGCGGGCCCTCGAGGAGGAGTTCCCGGAGCTCATCACCCCCGACTCGCCGACCCAGCAGGTCGGCGGCGCCCCACTGACCACCGTCTTCGCACCCGTCGTGCACGGCGTGCCGATGATGAGCCTCGACAACGCCTTCGACGAGGCCGAGCTGCGGGCCTGGGTCGAGCGCCTGCACCGGCGGCTGGCCGGGGCGCCGGTGGCGGCCGGCGACGGCGGCGACCAGCCCGGCAGCAAGGAGGTCGGCTACGTCTGCGAGCTGAAGATCGACGGGCTGGCCATCTCGATCCGCTACGAGGACGGGCGCTACGTGCGGGCGGCCACCCGGGGCGACGGGCGCACCGGCGAGGACGTCACGGAGAACGTCCGCACGCTCGACCAGGTGCCCGAGCGGCTGGGCGAGGACGCCCCCGCCGTGCTCGAGGTCCGGGGCGAGGTCTACATGGCGCTGTCGGCGTTCAAGGCGCTCAACGAGCACCAGATCGAGGCCGGACTCCGGCCGTTCGTCAACCCCCGCAACTCCGCCGCCGGGGCGCTGCGGCAGAAGGATCCGAAGGTGACGGCCACCCGGGAGCTGTCGCTGTGGACCTACCAGCTCGGCCAGGTGGAGGGCGGTCCCGGCCTGCGCAGCCACCACGAGACCCTGGAGTGGATGTCCAGCCTCGGCTTCCCCGTCAACCCCGAGATCCGACGGGTGAGCGGCCCCGACGAGGTGCTGGAGTACGGCCACCACTGGCAGGAGCACCGCCACGACCTCGACTACGAGATCGACGGGGTGGTGGTCAAGGTCGACGACCTGGCCCGGCGAGAGCTGCTGGGGTCGACGGCAAAGGCGCCCCGCTGGGCGCTGGCCTACAAGTTCCCACCCGAGGAGCGCACCACCCGGCTCGAGGACATCCTGGTGTCGATCGGGCGCACGGGGCGCGCCACGCCCTATGCCGTCCTGGAGCCGGTGTTCGTGGGCGGGGTCACGGTGGGCCAGGCCACGCTGCACAACGAGGACCAGGTCAAGGCCAAGGACGTCCGGCCCGGGGACCGGGTGATCGTGCGGCGGGCGGGCGACGTCATCCCCGAGGTGGTCGGGGCGGTGGTGGCCGAGCGGCCCAAGGGCCTCAAGCCCTGGACGTTCCCCACCGAGTGCCCCTGTCCCATCCGCTCCCACCTGGTGCGCATCGAGGGCGAGGCCGAGCACCGCTGCATCCACCCGGAGTGCCCCTACCAGCGCCAGGGCGCGATCGAGCACTTCGCCAGCCGGGGCGCGCTCGACATCGACGCCCTCGGTACCAAGCGCATCGCCCAGCTCATCTCCGAGGGGATGGTGCAGAGCGTCGCCGACCTCTACGACCTCGACTGGGAAAGGGTCGAGAAGCTGGAGCGCATGGGCGCGCTATCGACGTCCAACCTGCGCGCCTCGATCGACGCCTCGCGCTCCCGGCCCCTGGAGCGCCTCCTCGTGGGGCTCAACATCCGCCACCTGGGACCGGCCGGTGCCGAGGCGTTGGTGGCGGCGTTCGGCGACCTCGACCGGATCATGGGGGCGTCGGTGGACGAGCTGGCGGCCGCCGACGGCGTGGGCCGGGTGATCGCCGAGTCGGTGCACGCCTGGTTCGCCGACCCGGCCAACCGCGAGCTGATCGAGCGCCTGCGGGCCGCCGGGCTCAACTTCAGGGGCTCGGCCGAAGGTAACGGCCAGGCCAAGACGCTGGCGGGCAAGACCGTGGTGGTGACCGGCACGCTCGAGGGCTTCAGCCGCGAGGACGCCGAGGCGGCCATCAAGGCCCGGGGCGGCAAGTCACCCGGCAGCGTGTCCGGCAAGACGATGGCGGTCGTCGTGGGGGAGGGGCCCGGCGCCTCGAAGCTCAGCAAGGCCGAGGAGCTGGGCGTGCCGATCCTCGACGAGGCCGGCTTCCGTCAGCTGCTCGAGACCGGCGAGCTGCCAGTCACCTGAAGCCACCTACACGACCTCGAAGCACCAGGGAACCTGGCGGGCGGCGTCGCGGCCTTCGGCGATGGGCCAGACGACGGCGGTGACGCAGTTGCGGCCCGCCTGCAGCTCCTCGACGAGCTGGCCCTCGCCGGGCGTGAACTCGATGCGGGCCAGCTCGGGGGTCAACGTCAGCTGGTCCCGGGGGATCTCGACGTTGTTGAGCTGCAGCGTGCCCTCCCAACCGGCGGCCAGGTCGATGCCGATGGTCGACTGCTGGGGCACCTGGCTGTTGGGCGCCGGGATGCGCTGCTCGACCATCTCGCCGGCGGCCGCGTCGCCGGATGCGCCCAGCTCGTCGTCGCCCTCGTCGCTGGTGGCGAGGTAGGCGCCGACGAACGCCGCGATCGCCAGCGCGAGCACGGCCACGGCGACGATCTTGAACCGCGTGCTGTAGGGGGACGTGGAGGTGGTGGCCATGGCCGTAGCCCATCGTCGCATGACGAGATGACCCGGGGGTAACCCACGAACCCCCTCCAGCAGCACCCTCCGGCCCGACCCCCACCCGCCGCCCCTGATGGCGTCGGTCTGCGACCGACCGTACTCTTCTCTGCGTGGCCATGACCCGCATGACCGAACACATCGGTCGTGTGCTGGGTGGGCGCTACAGACTCCTGTCGGCCGTCGGATCCGGAGCGTCGGCGCGTGTCTACCTGGCAGACGACGTCCGCCTGCGACGCCGCGTGGCGGTCAAGCTGTTGCACCCCGCCCTGGCCGACGACGAGCTGTTCCTGCGCCGCTTCCGTGCGGAGGCCCGGGCGGCCGCGGCGCTGAGCCATCCCCACATCCTCGCCGTGTACGACTGGAGCGGCGACGAGGACTCGCCCTACCTGGTCACCGAGTACCTCGGCGGCGGCAGCCTGCGCTCCCTGCTGGACGCCGGGCACCGGCTGAGCCCGTCGCAGGCGCTGGTGGTGGGGCTCGAGACGGCGCGGGCCCTCGACCACGCCCATCGGCAGGGGTTCGTGCACCGGGACATCAAGCCCGCCAACCTGCTGTTCGGCGACGACGCCCGGCTGCGGGTGGCCGACTTCGGCCTGGCCCGCGCCATCGCCGAGGCAGGCTGGACCGAGCCGACCGGCGCCGTGCTGGGCACTGCCCGTTACGCCTCCCCCGAGCAGGCGCGGGGCGAGTCGGTCGAGGGTCGCAGCGACCTCTACTCGCTGGCGCTGGTGCTGATCGAGGCTGTGACCGGTGCCGTGCCGTTCAGCGCCGACACCACGATCGCCACCCTGATGGCCCGGCTCGAGCACCCGCTCGTCGTGCCGGACGAGCTGGGGCCCCTGACCATCGTCCTGGCGGAGGCGGGCGCGCTCGATCCCCGGGAACGTCCAGACGCCGCCGCCTTGGGCGCCGGGCTCATCGCCGCCGCCGAGGAGCTGGCCCGTCCGGCGCCTCTCCCGCTGGCGCCCCCGCACGTGGTCGGGACCAACGGGGACGACCCACGCGACCGCACCCTGGTGCGTGTGGCCGGCGGGGAGGGCGTGGCCCTCGACGGCGCCGTGAGCGGTGCCGGCGTGTCGTTCGACGCCGGTGGCGTTGCGTCGGTGGGCGTGGCGGCCGGCGTGGTGGCCGGGAATGGCGACTCGACGACCGTCCTGCCGCGGTCGGCGCCGTTGCCGCCGCCTCCGGCGGGACCGCCACCCGGCGCGCCCGGCGACACGCCACCCGGCGGGACACCGGCGCTCTCTGCCGGCGACCGCAGCGCCCGGCGGCTCATGCTGGGGGCCCTGGTGGTGGCCGTCGCCGTGGCGGTCGGCGTGGTGGGGTCGTGGCTCTACATCCGTACGCAGGTGCCGTCCCATGAGGTGCCCCCCGACCTGGTGGGGGCCCAGCAGGATGAGGCGCTCGAGCTGATCGGTGGCAACGGCTGGGACATCGTCACCCAGCGGGACCACTACGACGGCACCGAGGAGGGCGAGATCGTCCGGACCGTGCCCGAGCCCGGAACGTCGCTGCGGGAGGGCGAGACGCTCACGCTCTACGTCTCCCTCGGTCCACCGCTGGTGGCGGTCCCGCAGGACCTCGTGGGGCTGCCCGTGGAGGAGGCACAGGCCCGCCTGGCCGCCCCGGGCCTCGAGCTGGTGGCCGAGGTCCAGGAGCAGCCGAGCGACGAGGTCGAGGCCGGCATCGTGATCGGCCTGGGCGAGGACCTGCCCGGCCAGTTGCCCAGGGGATCGACGGTGGTGCTGATCGTGTCCGCCGGCCCCGAGGAACCCGAGATCCCCGACCTCGAGGGCGAGGACTACGAGGACGCGGTGGCCGAGCTCGAGGCGATGGGCCTGGAGGTGGAGCTGGACTTCCGATCTGCCCGGGGCGACCGCGACGAGGGCGAGGTCATCCGCACCGACCCCGAGGAGGGCGACGAGGTCGAACCGGGGTCGACGGTCGAGGTGGTGGTCGCCGGAGGCGACGTCCGGGTGCCGGACGTCGAGGACGCCAGCCTGGACGATGCCCGGGAGGCGCTGGAGGACCTCGGCCTGGACGTCGGCAGCGTGTTCGGTCCGGCAGACGGGGTGGTGGACGAGACGTTCCCACTGATGGGCGCCGACGTCGAGCCGGGTTCGGCCATCGACCTGGTCATGGTTCCGGCGGGGTGATGGTCAGCGGAGAGGCAGCGAAGGACACCAGAACTGGGTCTTGACCTGCGACCCCCGTTCGGGGGACGCTTCAACTGTCGGAAACTCCCCTCCGACATGAGCCGCCTTCCCCCGGGGCTCAACCATCACGTCAGACTTGAAGGTTTTTCTGTTCAGTACCTGTTTGCCAACCGGTAGCAGCGAGTAGACTACGAGCCACAGAGCGTGCCGGGCCCGTTGGGGCGGTATGCCGGACGCGGTGTTCCCCAGCCGCCGCGATGAGGCTGCCGCCCCAGCAGGCTCGGCACTCTCCGTTTTCCAGCCCTGTTGCTCGCCGGGCTACTCGGTGATCTCTTGGATCTTGGCCGTGAGGGCAGGGTTGGGCGGCCCGGACTGCAGGGCCAACGCCTTGGTCATGTCCCCCTGCAGCTTGATCTTGCCGGCCATGAAAGCCTGCATGCCGGCCTGGGGGTTGTTGTCGACCATCATCGCCTTGGCCGTGTCGTAGTCCATGGTGGCGGTGACGTCGGCGGGGTCGAGGTGACCCAGCTCGAGCTCGACCGTGCCGCTCGTCGTGTCCAGGTGGGCGTCGACCGAGCCGTCGCCGAAGGGGACGTCGGTGATGACGAGGTTCATCTTCACGGGCTGAGGGGCGGTGGTCGGCGCGTCGGTCTCTTCCCGGATCTTCCGGGCGGCTTCCACCCACTCATCCGACAGGAACTTGTACGGCACGACGATCCTCCCTGATCGGCTCGAAGCTGCCGCATGCTAGCGCGGGGTAATTGCAGCCGCCGTGCAACCGCCTGGGCGCTACCCGCCTTCGGTCGTCGTGGTCGTCTCCGACTCGTCGCCCTCGCCCTCGGACTCCGACACGGAGCCGTCTCTACAGTCCTCGATGATCGAGCTGACGGTCTCCTCGGTGCCCGAGGGGAAGTCCTCGGGCTCGTCCGCCGAGGCGAGGTCGTTGATCTGGTCCTGGTCGAACGCCCTCTCGAACTCCTCGCCCACGCAGTCGGGAAATTGCGGGTCCACGTCCTCTTCCAGCCCGGCGTCGGTCAGGGCGTCGGCGACGTCGCCGGCGTCGGCGTCGTTGTTCGTGCACGCCGAGAGCGCCAGCGCGGCGACGGCCAGGAGCGCGGCGAGCCCTCGACTGCGGGGACTACGGAGCATGCGGAGAGAACCTCGTGCTAGCGGAACGACCGAGCAAGGCTAGCCATGCCCCACCGAGATGGGCACGTTGGGGCCGGCCGGTGTCCGGCGATCACACGGTGGCGGCGGGTGCGCCCTCGCGGCTGCGCAGCGCCGCCAGCGCCGACCGGGCGGTGTGCTCGTCCGCCGCCAGCATGCGGGCCACCATCCGGGCGACGTAGCCGGACAGGTCGTCGAGCGAGAGGTCCACGCGGTGGGTGCGGTGGAAGTGGCCGAACTGGCCGACGGTGCCCACGACCGACAGGGCCAGCAGGTCGGCGGGGTCGTCGTCGGTGACGGTGCCGTCTCGCTGCCCCGCGTCGATGAGGGCGGTCACGTCGCGGATGTGCTGCTCGGTGCCCTGGCGCAGCACGTCGGACACGGTGTGGCCCTCGACCTCGAGCAACGAGAAGAACGGGGCGTTCTCGGCCATGAAGCGGACGCTGGCCACGGCGCCCTGGAGCAGACGCACGAGCGCCGGCGCCCGGTCGTCGATGGCGGCGGCCTGCTGGCGCCGCAGGCGGCGGCGCATGTCGGCGGCCAGCTCGCGGAACAGGGCCTCCTTGTTCTCGAAGTACCAGTAGAACAGTCCCTTGGCGACGCCGGCGGCGTCGACGATGTCCACCACCCGGGTGGCGGCATAGCCCTGCTCGGCGAACAGGCGCGCCGCGGCGTCGAGTAGCTGCTGCTTGCGCTCGGCGCCCTGGGTCGTGAGCTGGCGGTCGGAGGTCGTCGTCATCGCGATCGACAGTGTTGCGAGCCTTGACCCGGGGGTCAATCACTGCCATACCCTTTGCGGCCATGGCGCTGACCCCAGACGGCAAGGAGATCATCCCCGGCTGCGAGCCGTGGTCGGCAGCGGGTGGTCCCCACGGGGTGCTGGTGCTGCACGGCTTCACCGGCAACCCGCAATCGATGCGGGGGCTGGCCGAGGCACTGCACGGCGCCGGGTTCGCGGTGGAGCTGCCGCTGCTGCCGGGGCACGGCACGTCGGTCGACGACATGCTCGACCTGGGCTGGGCCGACTGGACGACCGCGGCCGAGGCCGCGTACGAGGCGCTGGCGGAGCGGGTGGACAAGGTGGTGGTGGCCGGGCTGTCGATGGGTGGCGCGCTCACGCTGTGGCTGGCCGCCCGCCATCCCGAGATCGCCGGCATCGTGTGCGTCAACCCCGTCGTGGACATCGGGACCGAGATGGTCGACGGCGTCCGCCAGATGCTCGGCGGAGGCGTCGACCGCCTCCCTGGCATCGGCAGCGACGTGGCCGACCCGGACGCCCGGGAGAACGCCTACGACGCCACGCCCCTCCGCCCCCTCCTCAGCCTGGCCGACGCCGCCGCCCAAGCGGTGGACGACCTGGTCAAGGTCACCTGCCCGGTCCTGCTCATGACCAGCCCGCAGGACCACGTCGTCGAGCCCCGCAACAGCGACATCGTGGCCGAGCGGGTCTCGGGCCCGGTCGAGCGCGTCACCCTCGAGCGCAGCTACCACGTCGCCACCCTCGACTACGACAAGGACCTCATCTTCGAGCGCTCGATCGAGTTCGCCCGCCGGGTCACGGCCGGAGCGGCCGACGCCTGACGCCGGCGGAGTTTCCATGCGCCGAAATGGTTGCTCTCCAACCAATTCGGCGCCCAGAAACG
>DASQUK010000260.1:0-11443 GCA_035641315.1 Acidimicrobiales bacterium
CCTGAAGCCGGCGGTCGCCGGATCGAGCCGGATGTCGACGTGGTCCATGATCGGTAGCACGACGCCGCCGGGACCGACGCCCCCGAGGCGCACGCAGTCCTCCATCGGCGGCAAGGCGGGCGCGTCCAGGTCGGTCCACCACTGCGCCGCCGCCCCGTCGTGGCGCCCAAGCGTGAGGGTCGCCTCCACCTGGGGCGAGCCGCCACGCACCAGGCGGGCGCGGACCTGGCTCATCCGCCGCCCCCGACGCAGCACCTCGGTGTGCACCTGGGCGGGGCCCGGATCGGGCGACGCCACGTAATGCGCGGTGGCCGCGATCGGGTGCGGATGGTCGGGTCCTTCCGCGGACGCCAGCGCCGCACCGGCCGCCCGGGCCATGGTCGCCAGCAGGTACCCGCCGTTGGGCCGGCCGCCGATGGTCCAGCCGGCGTCGACGTTCACCTCACGCGGGGCCGACGGATCACCGAGGGCCGAATGGGACACGGCCGTGGCTCGGTCGAAGGCGTGCGCTTCGGACATCCCCGGCACCCTATCCGGTATCCGTTGCACTAGTGAACTGGCACGAGTACGTTCCCGCCATGGCTGTGACCGAGGCACCGACCACATCCGACGCACCCGGCTGGAAGCAGACGGCCTGCATCCTCTGCGAGTGCAACTGCGGCATCGAGGTCCGTTTGGGGTCCTCGGTCGACGGCCGGCGGTTCGAGCGCATCCGCGGCGACAAGGCCCACCCCTCCTCGCGGGGCTACACCTGCGAGAAGGCGCTGCGGCTCGACCACTACCAGAACCCGGGCGGCACGCCGCTGGCCGCCGGGCCGCGGGTGCCGGCCCGCGGCGAGCGGGTGACGCATCCCCTGCGGCGGCGGGCCGACGGCAGCTTCGAGGTCGTCGACTGGGAGACCGCCATCCGCGACGTGGCCGACCGCCTGGCGGCGGTACGCGACGCCCACGGCGGCGCCAGCATCTTCTATTTCGGGGGCGGCGGCCAGGGGAACCACCTGGGGGGCGCCTACGGCAGCTGCACCATGCAGGCGTTCGGCGGCCGCTACCGCTCCAACGCGCTGGCGCAGGAGAAGACCGGCGAGTTCTGGGTCAACGGCAAGGTGCTCGGCACGAACGTGCGGGGCGACATCGAGCACTGCGAGGTCGCCTTGTTCGTCGGCAAGAACCCATGGCAGAGCCACGGGTTCCCCCGCGCCCGCACGACCCTCAAGGAGATCGCCCGCGACCCCGACCGCGCCCTCATCGTCGTCGACCCGCGGCGCACCGAGACGGCCGAGCTCGCCGACATCCACCTGCAGGTTCGTCCCGGCGCCGACGCGTGGCTGGTCTCGGCGCTGGCGGCGGCCGTCGTGGACGAGGGGCTGGTCGACCACGCCTGGCTCGCCGACCACGCCACGCCGGCCGGCACCGAGGCCGTCCTCGACGCGCTGCGTCAGGTCGACATCGCCGGTCACTGCACCGTCAGCGGCGTGGACGAGGCGCTGGTGCGGCGTGCCGCCCGGCGGATCGGCGAGGCGGCGAGCGTCGCCGTGGCCGAGGACCTGGGCATCCAGATGAACCTGCACTCCACGCTGGTGAGCTACCTGGAGAAGCTGGTGTGGCTGCTCACCGGCAACTTCGGGCGCGCCGGGACCCAGTACGCGCCGTCGAGCCTGGTGCCGCTGGGCAAGGTCCGCCGCGCCGAGGTCTCCGAGGGCGACACCGCGCCGCGCAGCCCCGTGGTCGGCGCCCGCATCGTGTCGGGGCTCGTGCCGTGCAACGTCATCGCCGACGAGATCCTGACCGACCATCCGGCCCGCTACCGGGCGATGGTGGTCGAGAGCGGCAACCCAGCGCACTCCCTGGCCGACTCCCAACGGATGCGGGAGGCGCTGGCCGCCCTCGACACGCTCGTGGTCATCGACGTGTTCCTGACCGAGACCGCTCGGCTGGCCGACTACGTGCTGCCCGCTCCCACCCAGTTCGAGAAGTGGGAGGCCACGTTCTTCAACTTCGAGTTCCCGCGCAACGTGTTCCACCTGCGGCGCCCGGTCCTCGATCCCCCGGATGGTCCCCTGCCCGAGCCCGAGATCCATGCCCGCTTGGTGGAGGCGTCCGGGGCGCTCGATGGCGCCGAGGCCGAGCTCGAGGCGCTGCGGGAGGCGGCGACGACCGGGCGGGCCGCGTTCGCCGAGGCGTTCTTCGGCGCGCTGGCGGCCCGGCCGGAGCTGGGACCCCTGGCGCCGGTGGTCCTCTACCGCACGCTGGGGCCGACCCTGCCCCACGGCGCGGCGGCGGCCGCGGCTCTGTGGGGGGCGGCGCACCGCTGCGCCCAGGCGAACCCTGACAGCGTGCGCCGCGCCGGTTACGGCGAGGGCTTCGAGGCGGGCGAGCGGCTGTTCGACGCCATCCTCGACAGTCCCTCGGGCGCAGTCATCACCGACGACGCCGGCGACGAGGAGGCAGTGTGGCGGCGGCTGGGGACCGGCGACGGTCTGATCCACCTCGACGTGCCGGAGCTGCTGGCCGAGCTGGCGGGACTCGCCGGCGAGGCACCACCGGGCGCCGACGGGGACGGCGAGTGGCCGTTCGTGCTCTCGGCCGGGGAGCGGCGGTCGTTCAGCGCCAACACGATCATCCGCGACCCGGCGTGGCGGAAGCGGGACGCCGCCGGGGCGCTGCGGGTCCATCCGGCCGACGCGGCACGGCTGGGGCTGGTGGACGGGGGTCCGGCCCGCCTGACCACCAAGCGGGCCAGCGTCGCCGTGACGGTCGAGCTGCACGACTCGATGCACCCGGGCCACCTGTCGCTGCCCAACGGCCTGGGCGTCGACCATCCGGCCGACGGGGGCGAGGCGGTGGTCACCGGCATCGCCCCCAACGAACTGACGGCCAGCGGCGACCGCGATCCCTGGGTGGGCACGCCCCATCACAAGCACGTGCCGGCCCGGCTCGAGCCGCTCGTGCCACCGGCCGAAGCGGCAAGGATGAGCGCATGACCGCTGATGAGTGGATCGCTGCCTTCGCCCAACGCCTCGGCGTACCACCGCCCGACGCCGCCACGGTCGACATGCTGTTGACACTGGCCGGGACCGCCGCCCACGCGTCGGAGCGGACCGCGGCGCCGATCGCCTGCTACCTGGTGGGCCGCGTCGGCCTGGAACCCGCCGATGCCAGCCGCCTCGCCGAGGAGGTCGCCCCCGCCGGCTGATCCTCGTCGTTCTGTCAGCACTCAGGTACCGCATTCGTCCTGAGCGCTGACAGAACGCCCCGGGGGTCAGCGCAGGGCGGCGATGACGGCGCCCGTGCCGGAGCGCCACACCACGCCGGCCTCAGCGAACCCGGCGTCGAGCAGGGCCCGGGCATGCCAGGACGACGGAGGATCGAACTCGGCAGGGTGGTTGACGCCGCCGAACAACGCGCGCCGCTCGGCCACGGCATCGGCGAGGACGGGATCGGCGGCGGCGATGTCCCACCAACCGTCCCAGTCGGGGCGGCCGTCGGCCCGCACACCGTCCCGGCGGCGCTCCTCCACGGCGGCGAGCGCCGCCCCCAGCCGGGGCAGGTCGGGCGGCGCCATCTGGTCGGCGTTGGCCACCGCCCCACCGGGGCGGACGATGCCGGCCAGGTCACGGTAGAGGCGCCGGAGCACCGGCTCGGCCAGCCAGTGGAGCGCCGTGGCGGTGAGGACCGCATCCACCGGTGTCTCGGGCAGCGCCCGCACCCAGCCGGCGTCGCCCAGGTCGGCCCGCACGATGCGCACCCGCTCGTCGTCCCCCAACGTGGCCCGGGCGATCGCCAGCAACGCCGGGTCGATGTCGACGGCGATCGAGCGGGCCTCGGGAAACCGCTGGAGCAGCCGCCGCGAGATCGTGCCTGTGCCACAGGCCAGGTCGAGCACCAACGGGCGGGGCCCGGCCGCCGCCTCGATCACGTCGAGCAGGGCGGCCAGGCGCTCCTCGCGATCGGGCATGTAGCCCTCTTGCTGGTGGTCCCACGACTGCTGCCACGCCTCGGCCCAGGCCCGGTCGGGACATGCTTCCCGCTTCCACGGCCGCTCGGGCCGGGCCGCGGTCGCCGCAGGGCCTGAGGAACCCTCGACTCGGCCGTAGGCCGAGCCCATTTGCGTCCGAGCGGCAGGGCGGGAGCGAACGGGTGGCGCCGAGGATGTGGGGGCGCTGTCGGCGCCCATTGGCGCCGGCGGCGGTAGGCCCCGCACCGGAGGCGACAGGACCCGTGAGCGGGGAGTGAACGGGCGACGCTCGCTCAACGGAGGCCCCGGGGGACATGGCTCGCCTCGGGCAGGTAGCGGGCGGCCAGCCGGTCGGCGTGGTGGAACCGCTGGTTGGCCGTGTGCGGCGTCGCCCAGCGCCAGCCGCGACCGAAGAGGTGCCTTCTCACGATCGAGCCTCCTTGGCTGTAAGGTACATCCAGTCGTTTTGCTCCTGACAGGCTTCCACAATCCCGTAAGGGGTGCAAGTGGATTTTGATTCTTACGCAGATTTCGGCGTCGACCTCGTCTCGTCCGAGCCGGATGAGCTCGACGACGCCGATCCGTTGCGCTCGCTGGAGGGGCTGCGGGGCTTCCTGGGCGCCTGGCCGTGGATGGCGCGCCGTGCCGAGGCGTCCGACGTCGCTCCCCTCGTCCGCTTGCGGAAGGAGCTGCGGGCGGTGTTCGACGCCGCCCAGGAGCGCCGATCGGCCGACATGGTCGAGCGGTTCAACCGCCTGCTGGAGCGGCACCGGCCCCAGCCCAGCATCTCGGGTCACGACGACAACGACTGGCACCTGCACATCGCCGACGACCGGGGGCCGGTCGCCACCGAGTTCGCCACCGGGGCGGTCATGGGACTGGCCATGGCGTTCCTCGACCTCGGTGTCGACCGGTTCGGCGAGTGTGCCGATCCCCGCTGCCGCGGCGTCTTCCTCGACACCTCGCGCAACCGCTCCCGCCGCTACTGCTCCGACCGCTGCGCCAGCCGGGCCAACGTGGCCGCCCACCGGGAGCGGCAGCGGTCCGCCCCACTGACAGGCCGCTGACTGGTCGGCCGGCCGCCCGCCGCCGCATGATGGCCGCGATGCCCCCGGTCCCCAGCGGGTCGCGGCCCGACCCCGACGGCGTACCCGCGGTCGAGGTCGACCACCTCGTCAAGCGGTTCGGCGACTTCACCGCCGTGGACGACGTCTCGTTCACGGTGGCCTCGGGCGAGCTGTTCGGCTTCCTCGGTCCCAATGGCGCCGGCAAGACCACGACCATCTCGATCCTCTGCACGCTGCTGTCGGCCAGCGCCGGCGGCGCCCGCGTGGCGGGCTACGACGTCACCACCCAGCGCGACGAGGTCCGGGCGAGCATCGGCCTCGTCTTCCAGGAGCTGACGCTCGACGACTACCTCACCGCCGAGGAGAACCTTCGGTTCCACGCCGTGATGTACGGCGTGCCGCGCAGCCAGGTGTCCGAGCGCATGGCGCCGCTGCTCGACATGGTCGGGCTCACCGAGCGCAGGGGCCAGCAGGTGCGCTTCTTCTCGGGCGGCATGAAGCGGCGGCTCGAGATCGCCCGGGGACTGATCCACGCGCCGCGGGTGCTGTTCCTGGATGAGCCCACCATCGGGCTCGACCCCCAGACCCGCGCCCACATCTGGGACTACGTCGACGAGCTGCGGGGCCGGGAGTCCACGACGATGTTCCTCACCACGCACTACATGGACGAGGCCGAGCGCTGCGACCGCATCGCCATCATCGACCAGGGTCGGATCGTGGCCATCGACACGCCGGACGTCCTCAAGGCGTCGGTGGGCGCCGACGTGGTCACCTTCGCCACCGCCGACGACGCCCTGGCTGCTCGCCAGCTGAACGAGGCGCTCGGCGTCGAGGTCGTGGCCCAGAACGGCGGCCTGGTGGTGCGGGTGCCCGACGGCGAAGAGTTCGTGCCCAGCGCCTTCAGCGCCCTGACCGTCGGCGTGCGCAGCGTGAGCGTGCGGCGGCCGAGCCTCGACGACGTGTTCATCAAGTACACCGGGCGCGCCATCCGGGACGCCGAGGTGGGCGCCGGCGACATGCTGAAGATGAACCCGATGGTCCGCGGGTTCCGGAGGGGCTGATGGCCGCCACCGGCACCCTGCCGACGCCCGCGGCCGGCAGCGCTGACGCCACGGCGCGCGGCCAGGCCACGCTGACCCGCAACGGCCGCACCATCGGCATGGTGTGGCAGCGCGAGCTCATCCGGCTGCGCCGCACGCCGACGCGCATCATCACCGGCCTCGCCCAACCGGTCATCTTCCTGTTCATCATGGGATCGGGCCTGGGCCGGCTCATCGAGGGAGGCGTGCCCGGCGGGTTCGACTACGAGGCGTTCCTGTTCCCCGGGATCCTCAGCATGTCGATCATCACGTCGGCACTGTTCTCGGCGGTCTCGATCGTGTGGGACCGCGAGTTCGGCTTCATGCGGGAGATGCTGGTGGCGCCCGTGTCCCGCACGTCCATCGTGCTGGGCAAGGCGCTGGGCGGCGGCACGGTGGCGGTGGTGCAGGGGCTGATCCTCATCGTCGCCGCACCGCTGGTCGGCGTGGACCTGACGGTGGGGCGGGTGCTCCTGCTCATCGTGGCGCTGCTGCTGCTTGCCTACGCCATGACCGCGTTCGGGATGGTGCTGGCCACGCGCATCGAGCGCATGGAGAGCTTCCAGATGGTCATGACGCTGGTCATGCAGCCGATGATCTTCCTGTCGGGCGCCGTCTTCCCGCTGCAGGACCTGCCGGGTTGGCTGTCGGTCATCACCCACCTGAACCCCGCCACCTACGCCGTCGACCTGGTGCGCCGGGCGGTGCTGCCCGACGCCCCGGGCGTCGAGATCGCCGGCACCGTGGTCCCCATGTGGGCCGAAGCAGCGCTGGTCCTCGGGATCGGGACGGGCCTGCTGGCCCTCGCCGTCCGCCTGTTCCACAAGACGGACTGAATTTCGAGGGGGGACCCGGCGGGGGGTTTGGGGGGCAGAGGCTCCTGCCGGAGCCCCCCAACGTCGCTCGAGCCGGCTTTGCCGGTCGAGCGACCGACCATCGACGGCGCCGACAGGCGCCGGCCAAAGAGGTGGGGGGAGGTCGAGGGGGGAGGGTCTCCCTCCCCCCTCGAAACTCAGGCGCGCTGGCCGCGGTCCCGGAGGCCCGCCAAGAGCTTGCCCACGAGGGTGGTGAGCTGGTCCCGCTCCTCGGGGGTCAGGTCGTCGAACAGCTCGGCCATGGCGTCGATGCTGGGGCCCAGCACGGCGTTGGCCGCCTCGCAGCCGGTCGCCGTCAGCTCCACCACGGTCGCCCGGCGGTCGGAGGGATGGGGACGGCGCGCCACCAGCTTCTCGTCCTCGAGGGCATCGACCAGCGCCGTCATGTGGCGCGGCGTCAGGCGCAGCTCGTCGGCCAGGGTGCGCATCATCGCCGGGCCGTCCTCGTTGAGGCGCTCGATCAGCCGCAGGCGCACGAAGGTGAGCCCGTGGTCGGCGTTGGTGTCGACCCATCGGAGGTAGGCGTGGGCGAACGTGGCGAGGGCGCCGACCAGCTTGCGCCGGGGATCGACGTCCTCGTCGTGGGGCCCGCCGTTCAGGGCGCGCTCGACGTCCTCCTTGGGACAGCGTCCCGGGCCGGGCGCCGTGTCCAGGTCGAGCCCGGTGCGGGCATGCACATCCATCACCGACAGCTTACCGAGCAGATGCTCCGGCTTGTGATTGTTACTGACGTAACTATAGCCTCGGTAACTGTCACCCGGGGCCGGTCACATCCTTCCGATCCGCCGTGTCATACCAGTAGGCCAAGACCCCCAGCTCTGGAGGAGCCATGACCGAAACCTCGACTTCCATCTCCGCCCTCCCCCTCGCCGCCGGCGAGTGGAAGGTCGACCCGGCTCATTCGGGCATCTACTTCAAGATCCGGCACTTGGGCCTGACCAACGTGCGCGGCATGTTCAAGTCCTTCGACGCCACCCTGAACGTCGGCGACACGCTCGACAGCGTGGCCGTCACCGCCACCATCGACCTGGCGTCGGTCGACACCAACCAGCCAGATCGCGACGCCCACCTGTTGAGCACCGACTTCTTCGCCGCCGACAAGAACCCGCAGATCACCTTCACGTCCACCGGCGTCTCGGGGGCCGACGGCGAGTACGAGCTGGCCGGCGACCTCACCATCAACGGCATCACCAAGGCGGTGAGCTTCCCGGTGGAGTTCAACGGCATCGAGGTCCATCCCGGCGACGGCAAGCCGCACGCCGGCTGCACCGCCACCGCGGTTGTGAACCGCAACGACTTCGGCGTCGACTTCAACATGCCGATCGGCATCGACAAGCTCGCCATGGGCGAGAAGGTCACGGTCGAGCTGGACCTCCAGTTCGTCCCCGCCGACCCCGCCTGACGGCCCACCCCAGCGTTCTGCCCGCGCTCACCGCGACATGAGCGGGTGGGCGCGGGCAGAAACAGCAGAGCCGACCGGTCAGCCGCCGTCGGCCCGGCGGAGCAGCACCACCGAGCGGTCGGTCACCACCAGCTCGCCCCGCAGCTCGTCGCCATCACCGTTGCCATTCGCACCGCCGTCGGCCGGCGGCCCGCCCGCGGCGGTGTCGAACACCAGGTGCCACGCCTCGCCCCAGGCCCCGCTGATGGTCCACTTGCGGGGCTCGGGCGAGGCGTTGAGCAGCAGCAGGAACGAGTCGTCGACCACCCGCTCGCCCCGGGGCCCGGGGCTGGTGATGCCCTCGCCGTTGAAGTACATCCCCACGCACGCCTCGTGCCGCGAGCGCCAGTCGTCGTCGGTCATCTCGGTGCCGTCAGGCTTGAGCCAGGCGATGTCGACGGTCTCCCGCAGCGGGCGTCCCTGGAACCAACGGCGTCGGCAGAACACCGGGTGCGCCCGGCGTAGGGCGATGAGCCCGGCGGTGAACGCGTGCAGCTCGTCGTCGGTGTGCTCCCAATCGAACCACGACGTCTCGTTGTCCTGGCAGTAGGCGTTGTTGTTGCCGCCCTGGGTGCGCCCGACCTCGTCGCCGTACAGCACCATCGGCACGCCCTGCGACAGCAGCAGCGTCGTGAGCAGGTTGCGCTGTTGGCGGGCCCGCAGCGCCAGCACGTCGGGATCGTCGGTCGGTCCCTCGACCCCGCAGTTCCACGATCGGTTGTAGCTCTCGCCATCCCGGTTGTCCTCGGCGTTGGCCTCGTTGTGCTTGTCGTTGTACGAGACCAGGTCGCGCAGCGTGAACCCGTCGTGGGCGGTCACGAAGTTGACGCTGGCCGACGGCCGCCGCGAGTCACCCTGGTACAGGTCGGAGCTGCCGGTGAGCCGCGATGCCAGCTCGCCGAGGATCGCGGGGGCGCCCCGCCAGACGTCCCGCACGGTGTCGCGGTAGCGGCCGTTCCACTCGGACCACTGGGGCGGGAAGTTGCCGACCTGATAGCCGCCCTGGCCCAGGTCCCAGGGCTCGGCGATGAGCTTGACCTGGCTGACCACCGGGTCCTGCTGCACCAGGTCGAAGAACGCCGACAAGCGCTCGACCTCGTGGAACTGGCGGGCCAGCGTGGCGGCCAGGTCGAAGCGGAAGCCGTCGACGTGCATCTCCAAGACCCAGTAGCGCAGGCTGTCCATGATCAGCTGCAGCGTGTGTGGGTGGGCCATGTTGAGGCTGTTACCGGTGCCCGTGGTGTCGTAGTAGAAGGCCTGGTTGTCGGGGACGAGCCGGTAGTAGGCGGCGTTGTCGATGCCCTTGAACGACAGGATCGGGCCCAGCTGGTTGCCCTCGGCCGTGTGGTTGTAGACGACGTCGAGGATCACCTCGATGCCGGCCTCGTGCAGCGCCCGCACCATGGCCTTGAACTCGGTGACCTGGGAGCCGTCGCTGCCGGCGCTGGAGTACTCGTCGTGGGGGGCGAAGAAGCCGATGGAGTTGTAGCCCCAGTAGTTGCGCAGGCCGCGCTCGACCAGCCGGGCGTCGTGCACGAACTGGTGGACCGGCTGCAGCTCGACGGCCGTCACGCCGAGCGCCGTGAGGTAGTCGATGGCCACCGGATGGGCGAGCCCGGCATAGGTGCCCCGCAATGGCTCGGGGACGTCGGGGTGGGTGACTGTCAACCCCTTGACGTGCATCTCGTAGATCACCGACTCGTGCAGCGGCGTGTCGGGCACGCGATCGGCGCCCCAGTCGAAGAACGGGCTCACCACCACGCCCTTGGGGACGTGGGCAGCGCTGTCGTCGTCGTTGCGGCTGGCGGGATCGCCGGAGTTGACGTCGTAGGGGAAGCAGGCGGGATGCCAGTCGACGCCGCCGTCGACGGCCTTGGCGTAGGGGTCGAGCAGCAGCTTGTTGGGATTGCAGCGGTGCCCCCGAGCGGGGTCCCACGGCCCGTGCACCCGGAAGCCGTAGCGCTGGCCGGCGCCGACCCGGGGGAGGTAGGCGTGCCAGCAGAAGCCATCGACCTCGGTCAGGGCGATGCGGTGCTCGGTGCCGGCGGCGTCGAACAGGCACAGCTCGACGGCTTCGGCCACCTCGGAGAACAGCGAGAAGTTCGTGCCGGTGCCGTCGTAAGTCGCGCCCAGCGGGTAGGGCTTGCCCGGCCACGTCTCGATCTCGGTCACTCTGTTGGCTCCTGGTCTGACGGCCGGAGGAGGGGCGCCACACCCGAAGGCAAGAGGTTAGAGCCCAGCGCCGCCCCACCCGAACCACGTGCGCCGCCGGCCGGCGATCCGCTCGAGGTCGAGGCAATGACAGGCCCCGGGCCGCTATTGCCTCAACCTCGGTGGCGAGCCACCAGCCGGCGGGGGCGTGGGGGGCGGAGGCTCCCGCCGGAGCCCCCCACCGTCGCTCGATCCGGCTCCGCCGGTCGAGCGACAGAGACAACGACGCCGGCGTAAGCCGGCGGCCCAATCCGGTGGGGGGAGCGTCGAGGGGGGAGGGTCTCCCTACCCCCTCGAAACTCACCGACAATTTGCGCAGGTGCCGACCAGGTCGAGCCGGTGGTGATCGGCGTCGAAGCCGTGCTGGGCGGCGACCCGTTGCAGGGCCCGGCCGAGGTCGTCCTCGATGCGGGCGGGCGCCGTGAAGTCCTGCACCTCGCCGCAACGCGAGCAGATGAGGTGGTGATGGTGGTGCCGAGTGAGGTCCTCGGCCAGCTCGTAGCGCGAGAACTCGTCGCTGCCCACGACGCGGTGCACGACACCCGCCTGTTCGAGCAGTGTCAGGTTGCGGTAGGCCGACGACTGCGCCAGTGCCCGGTCGTGCGTCAGCAGCTGGGGGATCGACAGCGGCGCCTGGACAGACGCCAACACGTCGACGAGCGCCCGCCGGCCTCGGGTGTAGCGCTGGTCGAGCCGCCGCAAACGGGACGCCGCCTCCTCGTGCAACTCGGAAGCGGCGGTCATGAGCGCAGCTCGTGACCGGACGGCCGTGCGACCGCCAGGGAGCCGGACGTCGATGGGGCACGGGGGCGCAG
>DASQUK010000261.1:0-47286 GCA_035641315.1 Acidimicrobiales bacterium
TGGGCGCTGGCATCCATGGACTACGCGGTCGCGTGATGACCGGTGGCCCGACGGGACGGTATCTGAATGGTGTGCCGGATCGCGTCTTTCGCGACCGTCGGGATGCCGGTCGGACCTTGGCGGCGCTGCTCGACCACTACCAAGGCCGCGACGACGTCGTCGTGTTGGCGCTGCCCCGCGGTGGCGTGCCCATCGGCTACGAGGTGGCCACGGCCTTGGACCTGCCCTTGGACGTGTTCATCGTTCGCAAGCTCGGCATTCCTGGCCACGAGGAGCTGGCCATGGGGGCCATCGCCAGCGGCGGTGTGGTCGTTTTGAACGACGATGTCGTGCGCGGCATGAACATCCCGCCGGACGCCATCGAGCAGGTAGCTCGAGATGAAGCTCGCGAGCTGGAGCGGCGCCAGCGCGTGTACCGAGAGGACGCTCCTCCGGCCGACCTCAGCGGCAAGCAAGTGATCCTCGTCGACGACGGACTCGCCACGGGCTCGAGCATGCGGGCCGCCATCCAGGCGCTGCGGCGACTAGGGCCGGCACGGATCGTGGTGGCCGTGCCCGCCGCCCCTGAGTCGACCTGCCAGGAGCTGGCGGCCGAGGTCGACGAGGTCGTGTGCGCCACGACGCCTTCGCCGTTCTTCGCGGTGGGCCAGCACTACTGGGACTTCAGCCAGACGACCGACGATGAGGTGCGCGACTTGCTGCGTGCCGCGTGGTCGTCACGCCCGACCCGAGCCCGAGAGAAGGGCCCCGCTGATGTGGCAGTCCTGCGATCGACGATCGCCGCCCTCGATGAGGGCGAGCGAGACCGGCAGGCCTTGCTCGACCTGGTCGGCGACGCCCATTTCGTGCTGCTAGGGGAGGCATCTCACGGCACGCACGAGTTCTACGAAACACGGGCGCGCATGACTCGCTGGCTGATCGAGGACAAGGACTTCTGCGCCGTAGCCGCAGAAGCTGACTGGCCCGACGCGTACCGGGTGAACCGCTACGTACGGGACCGCAGCGACGACGCAGCTGCCGAAGAAGCACTGCGGGGCTTCGAACGGTTCCCGACCTGGATGTGGCGCAACGCGGTGGTACTGGACTTCGTCGGCTGGCTGCGCGAGCGCAACGACCGGGTCGCCGACGAGCGAGCCAAGGCCGGCTTCTACGGGCTCGATCTCTACAGCCTCTACCGCTCCATCGAGGAGGTCATCGCCTACCTAGAACGCGTCGACCCGCTCGCCGCGGCCCGCGCCCGTGAGCGCTACTCCTGCTTCGATCACTACCACGGCGAGGCGCAGGACTACGGCTTCGCCGCCGCCTTCGGCGCCGGCGCCTCCTGCGAACAGGAGGTCATCGATCAGCTCGTCGACCTGCACCGCCACGCGGCGGAGTACGCGCGCCGTGACGGGCTCATCGCCGAAGACGAGCTGTTCTACGCCACGCAGAACGCCCGCACAGTGAAGAAAGCGGAGGAGTATTACCGCACCATGTTCGGCGGACGAGCGTCGTCGTGGAACCTACGCGATCAGCACATGGTCGACACCCTTGACGCCCTCGTGATCCACCTCGGCCAACAACGTGCCGGGCCCGCCAAGGTCGTCGTCTGGGCCCACAACTCACACCTGGGCGACGCCCGCGCTACGGAGGTGGCCACCCAGGGACAGCTCAACGTCGGCCAGCTCGTGCGCGAACGGCACGCCGGTGACTGCCGGCTCGTCGGCTTCACCACTTTCACCGGCACGGTGACCGCGGCCGACGACTGGGGAGGCCCCGCCGAACGCAAGACAGTGCGATCGGCGCTGCAGGACAGCTACGAGCGCCTCTTCCACGAGGTCGAAGAGAAGGCGTTCTCGATCACGATCGCCGACGCACCGTCGCAGGCCAACGAACTGCTGCGCGCCCCGCGCCTGGAGCGGGCGATCGGCGTGATCTACCGGCCTCGCACCGAGCGCCAGAGCCACTACTTCCGTGCGCGACTGGCCGACCAGTTCGACGCGGTGATCCACATCGACGACACCCGGGCAGTCGAACCGCTCGAACGCACCGCCCGGTGGGAAGAAGGCGAAGTGCCCGAGACGTTCCCGTCCGCGGTCTAGGAGGTGACAACGCAATCGGCATCGACGGCGAGCCGAGACCATGGGAGCCGCGCTGAACCAGGGAGCGTTCGTGCCGCGCAGACCCGACGAGAAGCAGCTGACCCTATGACTCAGGACGCCGACCGAAACGGGCTGCAACAGGAGCTTCGGGGCTTGGAAGAGCGCCTCGCCGCGTTGCACCGGCAGCTCGACGAACTTCGCGAGGACCTCCGCGACTACGACGACAGCCCGACGGCGACCGGGCTGCTCTTCGAGCAGCAGGCTCTCATCGAGGCGCTCGAGGCGCGGCGTTCCGAGCTGCGGGAGCAGTTGGGCGAGGGCTGACGGGGACGCTTCAAACGGTTGCCCGCAGGATCTCGAGGGCGCGGCCGAGGTCTTCGGCGCCGTAGACGGCTAGGCCGGGTGTGTCGTCCGCTTGGGTCATCTCGTCCGCCGGCACGAGAAAGACGTCCGCACCGGCACGCTCCGCGGCGACGGCCTTCTCGGTCACCCCACCCACCTCACCGACGTTCCCCTCGGAGTCGATCGTGCCCGTCGCCGCGATCGCCCGGCCACGGGCATCGTCGGTGCCGTCGATCATGTCGGTGATGGCGAGCGCGTAGGCGAGGCCGGCCGACGGCCCGCCGATGTCGGGTCGGTCCCGGAAGCGGATCCGGAACGGCAGCACGGCTCGCAGGTCCCGGGTGTCGACGAGCACGCCTAGGCCCGTCCCACCCGACACCTGCGGCAGATCCGCGCTGCGGACCATGACCTCGAAGCGCTCCCCGTCCCGCTCGATGGTCAGCTTGAAACGCGTGTCGGCGGGGCGACCGCCGATCAGTCCCGACAGCTCGGAGGCGGTCGTGATCGGGCGACCGTCGACCGCCACGATCGTGTCGCCCGTATCCAGCACCTCGGCCGCGGGCGCGGACCGCACCATGCCGATCACCTCCGCGCCGGTCCCGGTGACCCGAGCCTCGAACCCCGCGGCGCGGGCGGCCGCCACCGCGGCCAGCTGCTGGCTGTCGGTGAAGATGTCCTTCTGCCAGTCGGCGTAAGCGTCGGGGTCCACGTCGTCGGGAAGCACGTCGTCGATGGCGACGACCTCCCGGTCGTTGCGCAAGGCGGCCCACAGCGTGCCGAGCGCGTGGGACTGCGTGAGCCGCACCGAAGTGAGGAGGTAGAGACCGCTGGGGTCCTGCGTGCTGATCCCAGTGACCGTCGCGTCGCCACTGATGTCGAACGCTTCGCCCGGCTCGATCACCACGTACGGCGGGTGGTACAGGAAGCCCGCGACCGCCACCGTCGCCGCGCCCACCGCCAGCCATGCCGCGAGCCGGCCGGGAGGCCGTTCCGGCACCTCGGGGCGCAACCCCTGAAGCTCGACCGCGCGTAGGACGTCGGAGCTGGACAGCAGCCCGACCTCGCGGCCGTCGTCGTCCACCACGACGGCGCTCCCGGGCGCTTCGCCGAGGGCGGGCAAGGCTTCCAGCACCCGATCGTCGAGCCGGACCGTCGGCGCGTCGCCTTGGCTCCCTGTCGGGCCATGCCTGAGCGGCACAGGCACGGGCACCATGAGATCGCGCACCCGCAGGCCACCGACCGCGTGCTCCACCCGTGCGTACGCCGCCTCGTTCTGCGCGGCCTGGACGACGAACAGGCCGAGGAGCGCCAGCCAAATGCCGCCAACCCCACTGCCTGTGAACAGCTCGAGGATCCCGACAGCCGCGAGCACGATCCCGAACGCCCGGCCCGCGCGCGCAGCCATCAGTGTCGCCGCCACACGGCTGCGCTGCCGCCACCACAGCCAAGCGTGCAGGATGCGCCCACCGTCCAGTGGGAGGGCCGGCACGAGGTTGAACGCGAACAGGATGCCGTTGATGCGTGCCAGGTAATCGGTGACGCCCTGCACGGCCTCGGGCGCACCGACACCCCCCAGCGCGGCATCGGCGAAGGCGAACCCGAGGGCCAACCCGCCGGAGACGAGCGGCCCCGCGACGGCGGTGCGGAGCTCCGCGGCCGGCGACGCGAACGGGGTCTCGAAGCGCGCGACGCCGCCGAAGAGCCACAGGCTGATGCCACGGATCCGGACGCCATGGGCCAAGGCCACGAAGGTGTGCCCCAGCTCGTGCAGGACGACGGACCCGAAGAACAACGCGGCGGCGGCCAGCCCCATGAACAGGTACGAGGACCCGTCCAAGCCCGGGTAGGTGCCCGGGAAGAGCGTCGTAGACAAGGACCAGACCACGAGCGCGAAGACGAACAGCCACGACCAGTGCGCGCCCACCGGGATGCCGCGCACCCGGAAGAATCGGATGGTCGACTCCACGTCAACCCTCCGCCGGCGGCGCCTCGCCCAGCTCGACCTCGAAGGTCTCTTCCTCCCCGTTCCGCAGAAGCCTGAGCTCGACCCGGTCCCCGGGTTCGCTGGCGCGCAGTTCCGCCGCGAGATCACCGGGCTCGGCGACCGTCTCGCCGTTGATCCCGGTGATCACGTCGCCGGCGCGAACGCCCGCCTCGTCTGCCGGGCCTCCGGGCACCACATCGATCACCAGCACCCCGGCCTCGGTGTCGATGCCGTACTGCTCGGCCAACTGGGGCGTGAGGGCTCGGAGCGCGATCCCGAGGAAGGCGTGCTCGACATGGCCCTCGTCCAGCAACTCGTCAGCGACGTTGACCACGACGCCAGCGGGGATGGCGAAGCCGATCGACACCGCACCCCCCGCCGGCGGTATGTAGGCGACGTTGATGCCGATGACCCCACCGGATGGACCCACGAGCGCGCCGCCCGAGTTACCTGGCGAGATCGCGGCATCGGTCTGGAGCAGGCCGACGAGCGCCGTACCACCGCCGGGGACGCTGCGCTCCAGGCCGGAGACGATCCCGGCTGTCACCGAGTTCTCCAGGCCGAGCGGGTTGCCGATCGCCACCGCCAGCTCGCCTACCACCGGGGTCCGATCGGAGAACTCGGCTGCCTCCAGGTCGTCCCTGTCCGTCCGGATCACGGCGAGATCGGTCGCGGGGTCGGCGGCCACGACCTCGCCGTCCGCCCGCGAACCGTCGGCGAAGGTGACGTCGACGGTTCGGGCCTCGGCCACCACGTGGGCGTTGGTCACGACCGCCCCGTCGTCGTCGTAGATGACCCCGCTGCCCTCGCCCACGTCGGTGACGATCGCAACGACCGATGGCTGCACCTCGTCGACGAGGTCGGGGATGTCGCTGAAGTCGGCCCGCTCGTCATCACCGGACGACCCCGCCTCGTCGGACCCGGTGCCCTGGTCGGTTCCGGCGAGCGGGGTGGGGTCATCGCTACACGCGCTCACCAGCACGGCCACCACTGAGCCCAGACGCCAGAGCCGTCCGACCATCACGCCGCCTCGGCCGGCGGGGGTGGGTTCTCGGCGCTCACGTCGAGGCGGCCGTCGCGGGCGTCGACCCGTATCGTCGCGCCGTCCTCGATCTCGCCGCCGACGAGCAGGCGGGCGATCCGGGTCTCCACCTCGTGGCCGATGAAGCGGCGCAGCGGCCGGGCGCCGAACACCGGGTCGAACCCCTGCTCGGCGATCAGGCGCCGGGCGGCGTCGGTGAGCTCGAGCGTCATCTGCCGCTCGGTCAGCCGGGCTCGCAGGTCGTCGAACATGAGGTCGACGATGCGCTCGATCTCGGGCCGGGTCAGCGGCTTGAACAGCACGATGTCGTCGACCCGGTTGAGGAACTCGGGCCGGAAGTGCCGGCGCAGCTCCGCGAACACCCGCTCGCGGACGTCGGGCTTGATCTCGCCGTCGGGCGTCACGCCCTCGAGCAGGTACTCCGAGCCGATGTTCGACGTCATGATCACGACGGTGTTGCGGAAGTCGACGGTGCGGCCCTGGGCGTCGGTGAGCCGCCCGTCGTCGAGCACCTGGAGCAGCGCGTTGAATACATCGGGGTGGGCCTTCTCGATCTCGTCGAGCAGCACCACCGAGTAGGGCTTGCGCCGCACCGCTTCGGTGAGCTGGCCGCCCTCCTCATAGCCGACGTACCCGGGTGGCGCGCCGACGAGGCGGCTCACGGTGTGGCGCTCCTGGTACTCGCTCATGTCGAGGCGGACCATGTTGTCCTCGGTGTCGAACAGCGCCGCCGCCAACGTGCGGGCCAGCTCGGTCTTGCCGACACCGGTCGGCCCGAGGAAGATGAACGACCCGATGGGCCGCCGGGGGTCCTTGATGCCGGATCGGGCCCGGATGATGGCGTCGGCCACCAGTTGCACCGCCTCGTCCTGTCCCACGACGCGCTCGTGCAGGATCTCGTCGAGGCGCAGGAGCTTCTCGCGCTCGCCCTCCTTGAGCCGGCTGACGGGGATGCCCGTCCAGCGCGACACGATCAGCGCGATCTCGTCCTCGGTCACCACCTCGCGCAGGAGCCGGTGCCCGCCCTGCTTGGCCGCCAGTTGCTCCTCCTCGGCCTGGAGCCGCCGCTTCAGCTCAGGAAGCTGGCCGTGCTCCAGCTCGGCTGCCCGGTTGAGGTCGTAGTTCCGCTCCGCATCCTCGGCCTCTCGGCGCACGCGCTCGATCTCCTGGCGCAGGGACTGCACCCGTCGGAGCGCCTGCCGCTCTGCCTCCCACTGGGCGCGCATGGCATCGGCCTCGGCACGCAGGTCGGCGAGCTCCTTGCGGAGCTGATCGAGCCGGCTCTTGCTGGCGGTATCGCTCTCCTTGGCGAGCGCAGCCTCTTCGATCTCCAGGCGGGTCACACGCCGGGTCAGCTCATCCAGCTCCGCCGGCATCGAATCGATCTCGGTGCGCAGCATGGCGCAGGCCTCGTCGACGAGGTCGATGGCCTTGTCGGGCAGGAACCGGTCGGTGATGTAGCGGTGGCTGAGGACCACGGCCGCGACGAGCGCGTTGTCCTGGATTCTGACGCCGTGGAAGACCTCGAGGCGCTCCCTCAGGCCGCGCAGGATCGAGATCGTGTCCTCGACCGACGGCTCGTCGACGAGCACCGGCTGGAAGCGCCGTTCCAGGGCGGCGTCCTTCTCGATGTGCTTGCGGTACTCGTCGACGGTGGTGGCGCCGATCATGTGCAGCTCGCCCCGGGCCAGCATGGGTTTCAGCATGTTGCCGGCGTCTACCGCGCCCTCGGCCGCCCCGGCCCCGACCACCGTGTGCAGCTCGTCGACGAACAGCAGGATGCGCCCCTCAGCCGCCTTGACCTCGTTGAGCACCGCCTTGAGCCGCTCCTCGAACTCGCCTCGGTACTTGGCCCCAGCCACCAGTGCTCCCATGTCGAGGGCGAAGATCGTCTTGTCCCGGAGGCCCTCGGGCACGTCGCCGCGCATGATCCGCTGGGCGAGACCCTCGACGATGGCGGTCTTGCCGACGCCGGGATCGCCGATGAGCACCGGGTTGTTCTTCGACTTGCGCGACAGGATCTGGATCACGCGGCGGATCTCCGAGTCCCGCCCGATCACCGGGTCGAGCTTCCCTGCTCGGGCGTCCGCGACGAGATCGCGGCCGTACTTCTCGAGCGCCTCGTAGGCGGCCTCGGGCATCGCCGAGACCACCCGCTGGTTGCCGCGCACCGCAGTGAGCGCCTGCAGGAACTTGTCGCGAGTCAAGCCTTCCTCGTGCAACCGGCGTCCCGCGGCGGTCTCGCTGCCCTCCTCCAGCAGCGCGATGACGAGGTGCTCGACGGACACGTACTCGTCCTTGAGTCGATGGGCCTCGCGCTCGGCGGCATCGAGCAGGCGCGACAGTCGCTGTGTCACGAACACCTGGCCCGGCGCCGCGCCGGGGCCGGTCACTCGGGGTCGCCGGGCCAGGTCGGCCTCGACGTTTGCACGCAACCGTGCCGGGTCGGCGCCGGCCTGTGTCAGCAACCTGGGCGCGAGCCCGTCGGGCTGGTCGAGCAGGGCCACCAGCAGGTGCTCGCCGTCCACCTCGGTGTGCCCCAACCGGACGGCGACGGTCTGCGCCTCCTGGAGAGCCTCCTGTGACTTCTGGGTCAGCCGTTGCGGATCCACGATGTCCCTCCGGTTCGTCGGGCGGTGCTGGGGGTGGCCCGGCGCAGCGCTGCTTCCAGCTCGGCGATGCGATCGAGCAGGTCGATCACCACGCCGAGGGCGGCGTAGCTGACTGGCAGGCCGGCATGGAGGCGCCGGACGCGGGCCGCGGCGGCGAGCTGGGTGGGGGAGAACCACAGCCCGCCCGCCGCATCTCGCGTCGCGTCGACCAGCCCGAGTGCCACGAGCCGACGCACCAGCTCCTGGTGCAGACCGGTCGCCAGCGCGAACGACTCGAGGTCGTAGCGGCGAGGCCGAGTCAAGGCACGGGTCACGGTCGCCTCCGGGGATCGAAAGTCGAGGTGCGGGCCAGCTCCTCGAACAGCTCGCGCTCTCGTTCGGTGAGGCTCGGCGGCACAACGATGCGGACGTCGGCGAAGAGGTCACCGGCCGGGCCTCGGGGGTTGGGCAGGCCGCGGCCACGGAGCCGAAGGCGCCGTCCTGATGAGGTTCCCGCTGGGACCCTGACCTTGGCTTCTCCGCCCGGCGTGTCGACGACCACCGAGGTGCCCAGCGCGGCCTCCCAGGCAGCGAGCGGCAGGTCGACGTGCAGGTCGCGTCCCTCGACCCGGTACCGGGAGTGGGGCGCGATCCGCACCACCAGGTAGAGGTCACCCGGCGGTGCGCCCCCGGTGCCCTTCCCGCCCTGGCCAGTGAGGCGGATCCGCTGCCCGTCGGTGACGCCAGGCGGGATGTCGACCTCGACGCTACGTGGGCCGGACGGGCCCGAGATGCTGAGCCAGCGGCGACCGCCTTGGTACGCCTCCTCGACCGACAGCTCGAGCTCCACCTCCTGGTCGGCGCCCTGGATCGAGCCCCAGCCCCGGCGTCGTCCGGCCCCGAAGCCGCCCAGGCCGCCGAAGAGGTCGCCGAAGAGGTCTTCGATGTCGACGCCCTGGTCGCCGGACCCGCCCGTGGACCACACCCGGGGCCCGGCACCGGCCCGCGCCCGGCCCCGCCCAGCGGCCGAGGCCCCCGCTCGCGCTCGTGCCCAGGTCTCCGGATCGATGTCCTCCGGTACCTGGCGGAAGTCGTGGCCGAAGGCGTCGTAGCGCCGTCGCGTGTCCGGATCCGACAGCACATCGTAGGCCTCGGCGATCTCCTGGAAGCGGACTTCGGCGTCCGGGTCCTTGTTGACGTCGGGGTGATAGGTGCGGGCCAGCTTCCTGTAGGCGCGCTGGATCTCGTCGGGCGACGCGTCGCGCGACACGCCGAGAACCTCGTAGAAGTCGCGGCGTTCCGCCATCAGCTCCAGCCCTGAGTCTCGGCCCCCCCGTCGCTCGGGACGCCTGCCCGAGCCACCACGACGGCTGCGGGCCGGAGCACGATCTCGCCCGCGCCGTACCCGGGACGCACGGTCCCCACGACGGTGCCGGGAGGCGCATCGCTGTCCACCACGCTCACGGCCTCGTGCCGGGTGGGGTCGAACGCCTCGCCCGTGGCGTCGAACCGGGGGAAGCCAAGCTGGGCAAGGACCGCGAGCGCACGATCGCGGACCACCCGGATCCCCTCGATGATCGCCCGTCGGTCATTCTCCTCGGCCACGGCGAGGTGCTCGAGCGCTCGCTCGAGGTCGTCCACGACCGGCAGCCACTGCCGGGCCGCGTCCATCCGTTCGGTGAAGCGTTCGCGCTCGACCTCGCGT
Source organism: Acidimicrobiales bacterium (assembly GCA_035641315.1). Taxonomy (GTDB): domain Bacteria; phylum Actinomycetota; class Acidimicrobiia; order Acidimicrobiales; family VFJN01; genus DASQUK01. Next base: position 9,746 of record DASQUK010000261.1, read on the forward strand.
AGGTAGCGCTTGCGGAGGTTGTCGAGGTCGGCAAGGGCGCGACGAAGCCGATCCTCGAGGATCTCCACGGTGTCCTCGGCCGGCTCGACGGCCTCATGGATCTCGTCCGGGCCGAGCGCGGCCCCCGCCCCCACCTCATGCTCCTCGATTCGGCGGGATTGGTCCTCGAACACCTCGTCCCCCTGCTCGCTGGCGTCGGCCTCCTCGCTCACCCTGCGGTCAGCCCACGGTGAAGTCGGCGTCGATCACGTCGTCGTCGCCGGCCGTGGCGGGCTCGCCGGGTGCCGCCTCACCGGCGGCACCCGGGGCGGCGCCGAGCGAGTGGTACACCTGCTGCAGCTCGGCCGTGAGCGACCGGACGCGGTCGATGGGCGCCTGCTCGGTGACAGCCTGGCGCCCGTCGGCGACGAGCTGCTCGGCCCGGGCCTTCTCGTGCGCTGGCACCTGGTCGCCCAGCTCGGCGACGCGCCGCTCGACCTGGTAGGCGATGGAGTCGAGCTCGTTGCGGGCGTCGATCTCCTGCCGCAGTCGAGCGTCCTCGGCCCGGTTCCGCTCGGCGTCGGCCACCATCCGTTCCACCTCGGCCGGATCGAGGTTCGAGCTCTCGCTGATGGTGATCTTCTGCTCGGCACCGGTGTCCTTGTCCCGGGCGGACACGTGCAGGATGCCGTTGGCGTCGATCTCGAACGTGACCTCGATCTGCGGCGTCCCCCGGGGGGCCGGGCGGATGCCCTCGAGCCGGAAGCGACCGAGGACCCGGTTGTCGGCCGCCCGCTCCCGTTCGCCCTGCAGCACCACGATGTCGACCGATGACTGGTTGTCCTCGGCGGTGCTGAACACTTCCGTGCGGCGGGCGGGGATCGTGGTGTTGCGCTCGATGACCTTGGTCATCACGCCGCCGAGCGTCTCGACGCCGAGCGACAGGGGGGTGACGTCGAGGAGCAGGACGTCGGAGACCTCGCCCTTGATGATGGCTGCCTGGGCTGCCGCGCCCAGGGCCACGACCTCGTCGGGGTTGACGGTCATGTTGGGGTCCTTGCCGCCCGTGAGCCGTCGGACCAGGTTCTGCACGGCGGGCATGCGGGTGGCACCCCCGACGAGGATCACCTCGTCGATGTCGTCGGCGGTGACCTTGGCGTCGGCCATGGCCTGTTTCACCGGAGCCATGGTGCGCTCGAGCAGGTCGGTCGTGAGCTCCTCGAACGTGGAGCGCATGACGGTGGTGACCAGGTGCTTGGGGCCGCTGGCGTCGGCGGTGATGAACGGCAGGTTGACCTGCGTCTGCGTTACCGATGACAGCTCGACCTTGGCCTTCTCGGCGGCCTCGAACAACCGCTGCAGAGCCTGGGGGTCCTGGCGCAGGTCGATGCCGTTGTCGCGCTGGAACTCGTCGGCCAAGTGGTCGACGAGTCGCCGGTCGAAGTCGTCCCCGCCGAGGTGGGTGTCGCCAGAGGTGGCGCGGACCTCCACGACTCCCTCGCCGACGTCGAGGATGCTGACGTCGAAGGTCCCGCCCCCGAGGTCGAACACGAGCACCGTCTCGTTGGCCTTCTTGTCGAGCCCGTAGGCGAGGGCCGCGGCGGTGGGCTCGTTGATGATGCGGAGCACCTCGAGCCCGGCGATCTTACCGGCGTCCTTGGTGGCCTGCCGTTGGGCGTCGTTGAAGTACGCGGGCACGGTGATGACGGCCTCGGTCACGCGCTCACCGAGGAACTTCCCCGCGTCCTCGGCCAGCTTGCGCAGCACCATGGCCGAGATCTCTTCGGGCGCGTACTGCTTGCCGCGCACCTCGAAGCGCGCCATGCCGTCTGGTCCCGACACGACGTCGTAGGAGACGGCGTTGATCTCGGTCTGCACCTCTTCGTAGCGACGGCCGACGAATCGCTTGGCGGAGTAGATCGTGCCCTTGGGGTTGAGGATCGCCTGGCGCCGCGCGACCTGGCCGACGAGCCGTTCGCCCTGTTCGGTGAAGGCGACGACGGACGGGGTCGTGCGTGACCCCTCGGCGTTGGGGATCACCGTGGGATGGCCGCCCTCCACGGTGGCGATGACCGAGTTGGTTGTGCCGAGATCGATGCCCACGGCCTTGGCCATGATGGTTCCTCCTGGTGCTCGTGCGCGTGACGACCTGTCAACTGACCGCGCTGGTCGGATCGGAGACGCCCCGTCCCGCCAACCGCAGGGCGTCGTCTGCGTGCGCCTGGTCGACCAGCACCTCGTAGCGGCGTGCCTTGATGGCTGACAGCGACGTGAATCCGCGCTGCCCTCTGAGGGCGTAGGCCACGATCCCGAACAGGGCACCCATCGCCGCGCCGACGAGGAGCCAGTACAGGAGGATCGCCAGCAGCGACGTGCCGTCGTGCGCGAAGAAGAGGGCGAACAGCCAGCCGAAGAGGAGTCCCATCAGGACGCCAGGCACAGCCCCGCTACCGGCGCCCCGCCACGCGTCGAGTGGGCCGGTGACCTGCTCGACGATGACGGGGTCCCAGCCCACGATGACCACGTGCTCGACAGGGAACCCCCGATGGGCAAGGCGATCGACGTACGCCTGCGCGTCTTCGTAGCGGTCGAACGCCGCGATGGTCTGACGAGGCGTGGAGTCGACTTCACCAACGACATCCACCGGTGCCTCCCTTGTGACGGTCCTGACTCCGTGGTATGAGGCCGCGGCGGCTCCTGTGCGGTCAGGCCTCCGTGGCGCTCGCGGGGATGGCTCGACTTTCACCGGCCGTGATCTGGACCTTGCGTGGCTTGGCCTGCTCCGCGACCGGGATCGTGAGCCGGAGCACCCCGTGGTCGTACGACGCTTGGATGTTGTCGGCGTCGAGGCCCTCGCCGAGGAAGAGCTGGCGGGTGAAGGTCCCCTGGGGCCGCTCCGAGATGAGGACCTCCTGGCTCTCCTTGGGCTCCCAGGTCCGCTGGGCTCGGACGGTCAGAGCGTTCTTCTCGACCGTGAGATCGATCGATCCCGGGTCAATTCCCGGCAGGTCGAACTCGACGATGAATTGATCGCCCTCTCGGTATGCGTCCATGGGCATGGACGTGGGGCGGGCAGCACCCTGTGGCAGCAACGCCTGGGTGAGCCTGTCGAAGTCACGGAATGGGTCGAAGCGCATGAGCATGGGGGCTCTCCTCTCCGGGTGGATGTATCAAGATCGAGGGCACGTGCCCGTCGAGCTCGGCTGCCAGGCGCCCGAGCTCGACGTCATCCAGCCGCAAGCGGCCGGCGAGGTAGGACACCAGCGTCGAGACGTCGGTACGCCCCTCGGCGAGCGCCGGTGCCCCGTCTGCCACCGCGGCCCGCTCCAGGTCGTCGAGCCCGTCCAGGACGCGAGCCATCTCGCGACGGTGCCGTTCGATCGCAACCACGATCCCCGCCAGCCACCGGTGGCCCGACCGTTCCCGGTGGCCCGAATCAGATCGGCGTTCCGTCGAACGCGCGGCTGACGGGAGCCGGCTCAGGTCAGCCATGGTCCCGAGCGCGGATCGGCGCTGTACACGCACCCGAACCTCGCGCCGCCAGAGGTGGAGGCGGACCCCGCGATCGCGTGGTCTCTGACCCGCATGCGCCGATCCGAGCCGTACGGCCAGCTCAGTGTCGCGAGGTGCCGGCGAGCGCAGCCAGGATGGCGGCCGTCACCCGGTGGGGCGGCTGCGCCGCGTTGACGGTCACGAGAAGCCCGCGATCCCGGAAGTAGTCGATGACCGGGTCCGTCTCGGTGTGGAACGCGCGTAGCCGACGCTCGACGACCTCGGGGGCGCGGTCGTCCGATCGTCCTGCAGCCATGCGCTGTGCAATGCGTTGCCGTGCCATGTCGTCGGATAGCTCCAGGAAGACGACGGCATCGGCAAGCCCGGCGCCGTGGCGCGCCTCGGCCTGCCGCGCCTGTGAAACCGTCCGCGGGAAACCCTCGAGGATGTAGCCGGACGGAGCGTGAGACAGTGCGTCGTCCACGACCTCGGTGACCAGGTCGTCGGGAGCCAGCTCGCCCCGTTCGAGGTAAGTGGCGACCTTGCGTCCAAGTTCGGTTCCGGCGGCGACGTGCCGACGGAGCAGCGCCCCGCTCGAGATGTGTGGCACACCGAAGCGTTCCGCGAGCACCGCCGCCTGGGTGCCCTTCCCTGCACCTGGGGCGCCTATCAGGATGAGGCGCATCGTCTCAGATCACGTCGGGGGAGCATGTCTCCGCACCCCGCAGCCGCGTGGTTCCCAGTTCCACGCGAACGCGGGATGCGTCCAACTGGCCCGGGCCACAACGGTCATAGGCGGGAAGGAGGCGTGCCGGTGAGCTCCCATGGCCACGACCTTGCGGTGGGGCTACCCGATCTCTCGACGGCCGCTGCAACCGTGTATGCCAACGTCGCGCACGCGACCTTTACCCCGTACGACTTCCGGCTCACGTTTTCGTTACTGATCGCGCCCCACGACCAGACGTCGGGGGACACGACCGACATCGCCGCCGTGGCGCTGGCTCCGCGCGCCGTCGCGCAGATCGTTGTCCCGGCGGGAGCGGTCGGGTCGCTCGTCGATCTGCTGCGCGCCGCGTTCGACCGGTACATCGAACAGTTCGGTCCGCCGCGGCCCACCGTCGTCCCGTCCCGCGCCGCGGCGAGCACTCGCAGCGGGGCCTGAGGGATTCGGGCCGGAGCCGCGACTGTTGCCTTGAGCACGGCGCGGCGCACGTAAACAAGGGCGGTTCCTCGATCGGGATCGAACAGCTGCATGCCCGTGGGGTCGAGCCAGAGCTCCGCCTCCGTGCTCTCCGCCACCCCACTGCGTCTTGCCTCCGCCCGGCGAGCGACCGACTGCGATGAGCTTCCCGCCGCGCCCGCTGGTGTCCCGCGTGGCACGGCCGGTCGCCGAATACCTGCAGATCGAGGGAGCCGGAGGGTTTGCGCTAGTCAGCGCAGCCGCACTTGCCCTGCTCCTGGCCAACTCGCCGTGGCACGACATGTACAACGAGCTGTGGGCCACGGAGGTCGGCATCCGCGCTGGAGGCCTGGAGCTGGAAGAGGACCTGCGCCACTGGGTCAACGACGGCTTGATGGTGTTGTTCTTCTTCGTTGTCGGCCTCGAGATCAAGACCGAGCTCGTCAGCGGCGAGCTTGCGCGGGCGCGCCGTGCGGCGGTGCCTGTGGCCGCTGCCGCCGGCGGGATGCTCGCCCCTGCCCTCGTCTACCTTTCGATCAACGCCGACGACCATTCGTCTGGCTGGGGGGTGCCGGTGGCCACCGACATCGCCTTCGCTCTCAGTGTGGTGGGCCTGCTCGGCGAGCGGGTGCCGCAACCCCTGAAGGTGCTCCTGCTGGGCCTCGCCATCGTCGACGACGTCGGCGCGGTCCTCATCATTGCGCTGTTCTACACCGAGAGCCTCTCCGTGGGCTGGCTCGGAGCTGCTGGTGCACTCACCCTGCTGGTGGTGTTGCTGCGCTCGCTGCACGTCTCGTACCTGCCGTTCTACGCAGTAGTCGGTGTCGGCGTCTGGCTGGCCACGTTGGAGTCCGGTGTCCACGCCACGATCGCCGGTGTCGTGCTCGGGCTTCTCGCCCCCGCACGTCCACTCGTCTCCCGCGATCATGTGAACCAGGTGGTGGCGGAGCAAACCGCCAACCACGACGCGGCGGACCTGCGTGACGTCGCCGTCGCAGTCCGGCAAGCGACGCCGGTCGCGGAGCGGCTTAAGGATGGCCTCCACCCCTGGACCAGTTTCCTTGTGGTACCGACCTTCGCTCTTGCCAACGCGGGCGTGACCTTCGACAGTGAGAGGATCTCCGATGCGGCCACCAGCCCGGTCACCCTCGGCGTCATCGCCGGACTCCTGGTTGGCAAGCCAGCGGGCATCCTTGGCGCGATCTGGCTCGTCACGCACCTGACGCGGGCCGAGGTCCCCCCGGGATCGACCTGGCGGCACTTAGCGGGGCTGGGCACTGTTGCCGGCATCGGCTTCACCATGTCGCTGTTCATCGCCGGACTCGCCTTCGGCGAGACGAGCGAACAGTTCGAACAGGCCAAGCTCGGCATCTTCGCTGCGTCGGCCGCTGCTGGAACTGCCGGCGGCACCCTGCTGTGGACATCCCGCAACCGGGTATGACCCGCGGAGCCAGCGCATCATGTCGGACCCCCAAAACGAGTTCACCCGGCCGAACGCGTGATCGTGGACCCGTTCGGCTGTCGGTGTGCGACCTCCACGCGTTCGCGTGGTGCGCCTCGCCCCCCCATACCACAGGATGGCCAGACCAGGCGAAAGGAGTGCACATGGCTCTGCCCGTTCGCCGCGACCGCCTCGACGCGCCCGGCCTCGACCCGCTGGCGCAGCTCGAGCGCCTGCACGCGCAGATGGGGACCGTGCTCGATACCTGGGGTCCCATGCCGGCGATCCCGACCACCGGCTTCGTCCCTCGTGCGGACGTGGAGGAACGCGACGACGCCTATGTCGTCGAGCTCGAGCTACCGGGGGTTCGCGAAAGCGACGTTGAGGTCTCGCTCGCGGGCAGGCGGCTGATCGTGTCGGGGGAGCGCAAGGAGAAGGAGCGCGTCGGTCTCCTGCGGCGCCGGACGCGCAGCGTCGGCCGGTTCCACTACGAGGTCGAGGTCCCCGGCGCAGTCGACGAGGACGGCGTGACGGCGTCGCTTGACGAGGGGGTGCTCACCGTGACGTTGCCCAAGGCGGAGAGCGAGCGAGTTCGCCGGATCAAGGTGACAGGAGCCGGGTAGGCCTGCAGATGGCCAACACCGGCTACGCATCCTTCAAGGCGACGCTGGACAAGACGAACCGCGTCCTCAAGGAGATCGAGGCCGCTTATGGATGGCCAAAGGAGCGGCGCAACCAGTCCTACGCCGCGCTCCGGGCCGTCCTCCATGGGCTCCGTGACCGCCTCCCCGTCCAGGAGGCAGCCCAGCTGGGGGCGCAGTTGCCCATGCTGATCCGGGGCATCTACTACGAGGGCTGGAATCCCGCCAAGGTCCCCATGAAGATGGGTCGAGATGAGTTCCTCGCCAGAGTTCGGCGCGAGTTCGGCTACGAGGTGGGCGGGGGCATCGAGGACTTGACCAGAAGCGTGCTCGAAGCCCTTCGGCATCACGTCAGCGACGGCGAATGGGAAGACATCCGCTCCGGTATGCCGAACGAGCTCGCGGCCATGCTGCCCTGAGTCCGACTGTCTTATGGGCCGGCGTTACAGCAGCAGATCGAAGATTCGAAACGCCCGCTGCCATTGCCGAGATTGGGGATTGGTCAGCTTGGGTTCGATGATGACGAACGTGCGGGCGAGGGCAAGGCTCAGGCCACCGACGACGTCCGGGAGTCGCGCCTGGGTTCTTTCGTCGACTGGTCGGTCGAGCGGAGGCAGCGTGGCGAGGTGCTCGAGGATCGGACGGAGCTCGACCTCCTGGTCGAGTGTCCCGAATCGATGAATCGTCTCCTGCAGTCCCTTGGTGATGGGCAGATCGGACGGCTCGATGACATCGCGGCCGTTGGCGCCCGCGTTCGCCTGCCCCAGGACCAGCAGGTCGTAGAGCTTGTGGCCGACGAAGTCGCTATAGCGCTTGATATCGGCCTTGTCGACGTCGAGACCCGCTGCCCGGCGGAAGAAGCGCTCGAACCTCGAGGCGCTCACGATCGGCATGGCGTTCGCATGCGGTTGGGCGTCCTCTCGGCGACGTTGGAGTCCACGGTTGCGCCTCTAACGGGGTTTGGGGGCGTGGATGGAGACGATGGTGTGGTCGCCCTCGTCATCCACGATGTCGAGCGCCAATCGATCCTCGTAGGAATCCACGACGATGCGCTGTGGATGCTCGATGATGTGACGCAGCACGACCGGGTAGCGACCGTCGCGCCCGCCGACGGCCACGATGACGGCGTCGTCCTTGGGGTCGAACTCGAGGTAGGCCAACGGCAGCTTCTCCACCTCGGCTTCGTCCCCGAACACCTGGTCGAGCAGCTCGATCGCGACGTCGTGTCCTTCGTGCTGCTTGGTCAGCTCTTCGAGCCGGGCTTGCCATTCGGAGCGTGGTAGCTCTGGTGGTTGGTCGCTCATGTGCAGCTGATCTTGGTCGAAGCACGTCGTCCGGCACATCACGCGATCTCGTAGTCGAGGGCCTCCGCGAGCGCGTAGGCCGCTCCGAATGGACGGCCTACCGGGCTGGGGTGCACCGAGACCGACCGGGGACCGACGTGTGCGCCGACAGCGGTAGCACGACCGCACCTGTGGGATCGGCGTCATCGTGAGGACGGCAGTCACGGTGGTCATCGTGATCGTCGCGGTCGGATTGGTGTCGACGGTCATCATCCGCCTGTCTTGGCGCTCGCCTGCTTCCCTGTCCGAGGAGGACACACCCCTCCGGCGCCGGATCAGCGATGGTGTCGGGCGGCCGGCTGGTCCCGATGCCGAGGCCATGGGCGTCCTCGACCGCGGGGTCATCGTGACCGGCCCGCCACCGCCCGGTGGCGTGCCGACGGACGCTCCACCACCGCGACTGGCTCCCCGTCGGTGGCCTCTCAGACGGGATCGATCGCGGTCGCCGACGACGGGGCGTTGCGGCAACCCAATCGTCTCGCCTATTGCGGGCGGGACGGCGTCGCCGCCAACGAATCGGCGGTCAGCGCCGGCTTCCCCGACGAGCGACTCAGGCCGCGATCGCTCCGGCACCGCTGGACTGGTCCGGATGGACCTTTCCAAACTGGCCCCCTCCGACATCGTGGTGGCGCTGCGGGGACTGGAGCGCCGCTACCAGGAGCTGTTCGAGGTGATCGAGGAGGACGAGTCGGCGGACGACCTCGCGCACCGTCGCGGCGCGGATGGTTGGGCGGTGATCGACCACGTCGTGGCCGCAGCACAGGCCATCGCAGCGGCCAACCGGGCGCTGCACAGAGTGCTGACTGGCGACGCACCGAGCGTGCAGCCCGCTGAGGTGGACCCCACCATCCGGCCCAAACCCGTCGGGCCGACCGGATCCGTCGACGAACGTCTAGCCGAACTGGGCCGCGAAGCGACCGCAGCCGCTGAGCGGGTTGAGAGGGTGCCGGCCGGCGAGTGGTCGCGCCAGGCGACCGTTGCCGACGGATCGGGTCGGACGGTAACGGCCCTCGACATCGCTCGAGCCGCGGTCGATGCCGGTGTCGGCCACCTACGGGCGGCCCGGGACCTGCTCGCGTCCGTACGCGGCGGCCGAACCAACCCCTGGTGAGGCCAACCGCGAGCGGGCGATCGTGACGGGACGGGCTGGGCGGTTGCGGACCTGGCGTACGGCACCGCCGTGGGCACGGCCTTTTGCGGGAACGCAAGCGCAGACCGAACGTCGTTCTCGACGACGACTACGCCGAGGGGGACACACCGTGCTGTTACCGACGGCGTCGAGAAGCAAACCGTGACAAGTGGGTCTTGGCGGTCTACCGGACAGGCCGCCATCCCGCAAAGCCCTGCTCAGCGACACTCAGTGGTCGCTACGGTCACCCGAGGGCGGACTCGATGAGCTTGAACGCCATGGCCAGCCCGGCCGCTCGCGAGCCGGCGCCCTTGGTGACGCTGATCGCCGCGGGGTGCTCGATCAAGGCGGTTCAGGAGGCGCTCGGGCACGCCAACGCCAGCGAGACCCTCGACACCTACTCGCACCTGTGGCCAAGCGACGACGACCGAATCCGCGATGCCGTGCAGTCCCTCCACGGCCACGGACGTCCGGCGTCGTCCACCGATTCTGTTGCACCAGCGTTGCAGGACCCTCGGTCATAGCGCTCTGACCAGGGTGGTGACGGTGAGCCGGCCTGTAAGCCGGATTCTGTGCGGCGGATCCCTTGCGGTCACCGCCCCGGTGGCCATCCATCTGTGCGGCCTACCTGGGGACATTGGCCGGGCCGGCCGTCCCCTGCTTGGCCTTGCTCCGGGTGGGGGTTGCCAGCCGCCGGGGTCGCCCCCGACGCTGGTGCGCTCTTACCGCACCGTTTCACCCTTGCCTGTGCGGGGCGCTGGTCACCCGGCGTCCCGCCATCGGCGGTCTGCTCTCTGTTGCCCTGAACCGGCAGGTCACCCCGTCCTGGCTCTCGCCAGCACCCTTGCCCTGTGGAGTCCGGACTTTCCTCGACACCTCCCGGTGCCGCGGCCACCCGGCCGGCTCACCGTCATTGACAGGTTACCGGCCGCTCCCACCCCGTTCTGCCGGTCGGCCCGCGGCCGACCGTCCTGGTGCTGAATTCCTTGACAGGCATATACTGCAAAAGGCATATTATGCCCTATGCCCGCCGACACCTTCGCCGTGCTGGCCGAGCCCACCCGGCGGCGGATCCTCGACGAGCTGCGCTCGGCCGAGAGCAGCGTCGGCGACCTGGTCGACGCACTGTCGGTCAGCCAACCGACGGTGTCCAAGCACCTGAAGGTGCTGCGCAACGCGGGCTTCGTGTCGTGCCGGGTGGCGGCGCAGCACCGCATCTACCGCCTCGAGCCCCGCCCCTTCGAGCGCCTCGACGAGTGGCTCGAACCGTACCGGCGCCTCTGGACCCGGCACCTCGACGCCCTCGAACGCCATCTCGACAACCAGGAGCAACCATGACACCTAACAGCTTCGAGCCCGGCCCCCTGTCCGACGTCGAGTGCCGTGCCAGCGGCGATCGGTGGACGCTCGTGTTCGTTCGCGACCTGCGGCATCCGCCGGACAAGGTGTGGGCGGCGCTGACCGATCCGGCGCAGCTGCGGGAGTGGTCGCCGTTCGTCGCCGACCGCGACCTTGGCCGGCCGGGCGCGGCCACGCTGACGATGATCGATGGCGACGTCACCGAGGATCTGGCAGCGAACGTGACCCGTGCCGAGCGGCCGACGCTCCTCGAGTGCTCGTGGGGCGGCGACCTCCTCCGGTGGGAGCTCACACCCACCGACCGGGGAACCCGGCTGACCCTCGAGCACACCGTCGAGGGACGCGACTGGGTGCCCAAGGCAGCCGCCGGCTGGCACCTGTGCCTCGATGTGGCGGAGCGCCTGCTCGACGGGCGCCCCGTTGGTCCCATCCGCGGCGAGGACGCTCGGAACTACGGCTGGGACGCGCTGAACGACGCCTACGCCGAGAAGCTGGGGATCTGATTCGGCTGCACCTGAGCGTCCGCCCGCTCCGCTCTAGAAGCTGATGGCGCTCAGGTCGGGCTCCCAACCCGCAGCGCGCTCCACAGCTTCGCGCCAGCGCGCCCGATCGAGGTCGCGGCCGGGCTCCACCACCGCCGCGGGCCGCCAGCTGGCGGCAATCTCGTCCCAGCCCGACCAGGCTCCGACCGCCAGACCCGCAAGGAACCCGGCGCCCAGCGTGGTGGCCTCCCGCTCGGGCGACACCTCCACCGACCGACCACTGGCGTCGGCCAGCGCCTGGACGAAGGTGGGGTTGGCGCTCATGCCACCGTCCACGCGCAGGCGGGGGATCGGGAGACCTGTGTCGGCCTCGGTGGCCTCGACGAGGTCGGCGCCCCGGTGCGCAACGCCCTCCAGGACGGCGCGCACGAGCTCGGCCCGCCCCGTGCCACGGGTGATGCCGAGCAGCGTGCCCCGCGCGCCGTAGTCCCAGCGGGGTGTGCCCAGGCCGAGCAGCGCCGGCACGTACATCACACCGCCCGCCGTCTCGCAGGACGCGGCGAGATCGTGGGACTCCTCGGCCGTGGCGATGAGGCCGAGGTCGTCGCGCAGCCATTCGACGTTGGTCCCCGCCGCCAGCATCACGGCCTCGACACCCCACGCCAGCTTGCCCTCACGCCGCCAGGCGACGATGGGGAAGGTGCCCTGCTCGCCCTGGCGGTCGAACGCCGGGCGGTCGGGCCCGACGCACACGTCCAGCATGCCGCCGGTGCCGAACGTGACCTTGGCCATCCCCGAGCGCACGCATCCCTGTCCGACCAACGAGGCTTGCTGGTCGCCGACCAATGCCGCCAGGGGCGGGGCGCCCGGTAGCGCGCTGGCGGGTCCGACGATGCCCGATGTGTCGACCAGTGCCGGGAGCACCGGCTCGGGTACCCGCAGCGCCTCGAGCACGGTCGGGTTCCAGGCCGAGGCATCGCCCCGCATCAGCCCCGTCACCGCCGCGTTGGAGGGGTCGGTCACGTGGAGCTTGCCGCCGGACAGGTGCCACACGATCCAGGTGTCCACGGTGCCGAAGCACAGGTCGCGCGTGCGGTCGGGATCGGCCTCGTCGAGCAGGTGCGCCAGCTTGGTGGCGGACTCGTTGGGCGCGAAGCGCAGTCCCTCCGACTGCCACACCAGGCAGGCTCCGACGGTGCGGAGGTCCTGCCAGCCGAGCCCGGGACCGACCGGTTCGCCGCTGGCCCGGTCCCACACGACGGTCGAGGCCCGCTGGTTGCTGACGCCCACGGCCGCCACCGGTCCAGCGTCCGCCAACGCGGAACGGGCGACGTCGAGCGCGGCGTCGGCCATGGCCATCGCGTCGAACTCCACCAGCCCCGGCGCCGGCGACGACGGCAGGACCTGGCGGTAGTGGACCGCGGTCACGCTGGCGTCGGGCCGCACCACCGCGCCCCGGACGCCCGATGTGCCGACGTCGACGACGAGGACCGATCCGTCGCGCTCACCCTGGTCGCTCATTGCTCCCCGCTCTTGCTGCTTCGCAGCGGGCCGCTCGGGCCTCGCTCGCTCTCTCGCCTTCCGGACGCTCGCTCAAGCCTCACCAGCCTCCGACACTGCCGAACGGGGATGGGAGCCCCAGCTTGCCGGGGTTGAGGATGCCCCGCGGATCGAGCGCCTGCTTGGCGGCGACCAGCACCTCGAACGCCGGCCCCAGCGCCTCGGCCATGAAGCGGCCACGGTTTAGGCCCACGCCGTGGTGGTGGCTCAGGGCGCCGCCGTGGGCCAGGACCGCACGCTGTCCGGCGTCCCACAGCGCCCGGTAGTAGGCGTCCCGCCGGTCGGCGTCGACCTGGCCGGCGAACGTGAAGTACAGGCAACCGCCGGAGGGGTAGCTGTGCGACTGGTGGGCGGAGGCGGCGATCGTCCCCTCGACAGCCAGCAGGGCGTCGAGCGTGGCCCGGTAGACGGCGGGCAGGTCCGACCACGAGGCGGCGACCTCCATGGTGTCGACCGTGAACCCCTTGCTGGTCAGCGCCTCCAGCGCCGCCACCTCGTTGCGGTGCGCCAGCCAGTGCTCCACGTGGCCGGCGTCGCCGCGCTGCGCCGGAGAGGCGCCGCCCGTGCACTCCTCGGCGACCACCTCCATGGTCGTGTCGACCAGGGCCGGGTCACCCTCGTCGAGCACCAGCAGCAGCGACCGGCCGCCCGTCTGGTAGGTGCGGTCGGCCTCGTCGGGGTCGTACAGGCGCAGCACGGCGGGGGCGGCGCCCCGCTGGAGGATGCGCCGCATGGTGTCGAGGCCGTCCTCGAACGACGCCAGCAGCCAGGCGCTGCGCCGCTCGTGGCGGGGGGCCCGGTGCACGCGCAGCCGGGCGCCCGTGATGATCCCGAGGGTGCCCTCGCTGCCCACGAACAGTTGCGTCAGGTCGGGACCGACCGCGGCCCGCGGCCAGCCCCCGGTGGCGATGCGGCGGCCGTCGGCCAGGACCACGTCGAGCCCCAGCACGATGTCCTCGATCTTGCCGTAGCGCCCCGAGAGCTGGCCGGCCGACCGGCACGCCAGCCACCCGCCGACCGTCGACAGGGCGACCGACTGCGGCCAGTGCCCGAGCGTGACGCCGTGGTCGGCACGCAGGTCGCGCTCCAGCAGGTCGCCGAACGTGCCCGGTCGCACGTCGAGGACCAGCGACGTGACGTCGACGTCGACGATCCCGGTGAGGGCCGTGAGGTCGAGCACGACGCCGCCGTGGACGGGGACCGATGCGCCGCACACGCCGCTGCGCCCGCCGGCGGCCGTGACCGGCACCCGGGCTTCGTGGCAGACGGTCAGGACGGCGGCGACCTGGGCGGCGTCGGCGGGCCGGGCGACGGCGCCGGCCAGCCCCGCTACCTGGCCTTCGGTGGCCCACGCCATGGCCAGCGGCCACCAATCGCGGCTGGCCTCCGCCAGCGCCGCCGGATCGGTGGTGACCTCGGCACAGGCGCGGCGCAGGCGCTCGATGACCGGGTCGGGCACGTCCACCGGCGCCGCGGCGAGCCGGGGCGTCGCCGCCGCGGCCCCACCGGCAATCGGGATCGGCGGCGTGGGAGCACCTGGTCCTGTGGCTGGCACCGGCTGGGGCGTCACCACGGGGGCAGCTCGGGCGGGGCGTCGGCCCGGCCCACCAGCCAGGCGAGCAGCTGCTTGCGGTCCGCGGCGGGCAGCCGGTCGGGCAGCTCGGCCAGCTCCCGGGGCAGCTCCAACGCGACGTAGTCGTCGGGCCAGTCGGAGGGCCCAGGGCCGAGGCCGAGGTCGGCGCGGTGGATCTCGACCTCGCGCCGGCGGCGGAAGGGCAGCTCGGCGCACGGGCACAGCTCGCCCGAGCTCGTCCGCCCGACACCGTGCGCCCACACTTCGGGGGTGGCTTGCTGGAACGCGGCCTCCAGCCGGTCGATGGCGCCGCCGAGATCGGCGACGAGCTCGTCAGCGGGGCGGCCGGCGCCGGCGGCGATGTCGGCCGCACGACCCTCGAGCCCGCCCTCGTACTGGTCCGCGACTTCGCCCGCGCGCGCGCCCTCCAGCATGCGCACGAGCGAGTCGGCGTTGCGGGCAAGGTGGGTGACGACGTGGCCGACCGTCCAGCCCGGCAGGCGGCTGGGACTGCGGGCGGTGGCGTCGTCGAGGCCTTCGAGGGTCGCCAGCAGCCGGGCATGGGCGTCCCGGCAGCCCTCCAACGCCCGGGCAACGGCCCCGGCCTCGGGATCCGACTGCGGCATCATGCGCCCCCGCCGACCACCACGTTCTCCGGCAGCCCGGGAGCTTCGCGCTCGTGCGCCAGCGCGGCCCGGAACCGGGCAGCCTGCGCCGCCCGCTCGTCCTCCGACCAACCCAGCTCGGGCGCGAGCAGCTCGGCGACGTCGTCGGCGGCGGCCGCGGTCGCGTCGCGGCCCAGCAGCCGGGACCGGGTGCGGCGGGACAGCACGTCGTCAAGGTCCACGGCCATCTCGTAACGCGCCGCGTACAGGGCCTCGGCCCGGCGGTAGGGCAGCCCCGCCACCAGCGGCTCCCCGGCCGTGGGGTCGGCGGCGATCATGGCCTCGACCACGCCGGCCTCGCCGCCGTAGCGGTCGGCCAGGCGGGCGTCCCGTTCCCGGGCCTCGCGCCAGCCCTCGGCGCCCCGCAGCGCCAGCGACCGGGTGCGGCTGCGCCGGGCGCGGCGGCGGAGCGGCTCGCCCAGCCCTGCCACCGCAGCATCGACCGCGTCCTCCGCCATCTCCCGGTAGGTCGTGAGCTTGCCGCCGGTCACCGTGATCATGCCGCCCTCGCTCACCAGCACCCGGTGGCGGCGGGACAGGTCGGCGGTGCGGCTGTTGCTGGCGTCGCGCACCAGCGGCCGCAGGCCCGCCCAGGTGGCGAGCACGTCACCCTCGTCGAGCGGCTCGCGGATCGCATGGTTGATCGCGTTCAGCAGGTAGGCGACGTCCTCGGCCGTGCACTGGGGATCGTCGACGTCGCCGTCGTAGTCGGTGTCGGTGGTGCCGATGTAGGTGACGCTGCCCTCGCCGCCCACCGTGCCGTCCAGGACATGCTTCCCGCTCCCACAGCCGCTCGGGCTGGGCCAGGGCACCACGAACACCGAGCGGCGGTCGTGGCGGACCGGCACGACGGCGGCGATGTCGTTGCGCAGCCGGGGCCACGGCACGGCGATGTGGATGCCCTTGGCAGGACGGATCGAGTCGGGATGGGTCTCCTCGTCCAACGCCCGCACGTCGTCGGCCCACACCCCGGTGGCGTTGACGACCACCCGGGCGCGCACGTCGATCTCGCCACCGCCGGGGCCGTGCGCCTCGACGACGGCGCCGGTGACCCGGCCGGCGGCGTCCTTGCGGATGGCCGTCACGGGGGCGTGGTTGACGATGGTGGCGCCGAAGTCCAGCGCCGCCGTCCGGGCCACGGTGAGGGTGAGGCGGGCGTCGTCGGCCTGGGCGTCGTAGTAGAGGTAGGCCCAGGCGAGGCGGTCGTCGAGCGTGGGCATGTGGGCGAGGGCGGCGTCGCGGCCGAGTCGCCGGTGGCGCTTGCCGATGCGCAGGCCGCCGGTGAGGTCGTACATCCACATGGCCGAGCCCAGCGCCCGGGCGAGCCGCTTGGGGATGATGCCGCCCTTGCCCTCGAACACCGGGATGAGGAACGGCAGCACCTTCACCAGGTGCGGGGCGTTGCGCAGCAGGCGCTGGCGTTCCCGTAGCGCCTCGTAGACCAGGCGGACGTCGCCGTTCTGGAGGTACCGCAGCCCGCCGTGGATGAGCTTGGAGGAGCGTGACGACGTCCCCGAGGCGAAGTCGTCGCGCTCGACCAGGGCCGTACGGAGGCCGCGGGAGGCGGCGTCCAGAGCCACGCCGGCGCCGGTGATCCCCCCACCGACGACCAGCACGTCGTAGGTGCCTTCGGACAGGCGGGCGATGTTGTCGGTGCGGTCGAAGGTGCCGAGGGGCATGGCGCTCAGAGCCTACGAGTGGCGGCCCGCACTCCCTGACGGAAAAGCGCTCGCATCGGTGCGAAAACCTTCAAAGACTCGGTCGACGCTCGCCGCCACGGTCGCGACTCAACAATCGTTGCAAATGAGCAACGGCTGTTGATAGGGTCGCCAGCGTGAAGTCGCCCGAGGAGCTCACCCAGATCTTCCGGTCGCGGGGGCTCAAGGTGACCCCGCAGCGCCAGTCGATCTTTCGGGTGCTCCACAACTCGACCGTCCACCCTACGGCCGAGGCCGTCTACGACACCGTCCGCGGCGAGATGCCGACCATCTCGCTGCGCACCGTCTACCAGACGCTCAACGACCTGGCGGCGATGGGGGAGATCCATGCGATCGACCTCGGCACCGGCTCGGCCCGCTTCGACCCGCACATCGGGCCCCACCACCACCTGGTGTGCGAGGCATGCGGCAAGGTCCAGGACGTCGAGGCCGAGTTCCCCGGCGTCACCGTGCCGGCCGACAACGAGTTCGGCTTCACGGTGACCGCCACCGAGATCGTCTTCCGGGGGCGCTGCCGCGACTGTGGGGACGCGCCGGCCGGAGGCGACGCGGGCCACCCCGCGACCTAGCCGAAACACACGACCATCGACAGCTAGCAGGAGGCAAGCCGTGCCTGACCTTCAGGGCACCAAGACCCACGAGAACCTCAAGGAGGCCTTCGCCGGCGAGAGCCAGGCGAACCGGCGCTACCTGTATTTCGCCCAGAAGGCCGACGTCGAGGGTTACCCCGACGTGGCGGCACTGTTCCGTTCGGTCGCCGAAGGGGAGACGGGCCACGCGTTCGGCCACTTCGACTTCCTCGCCGAGGCAGGCGACCCCGTCACCGACGTGCCGGTCGGCGCCACCGAGGACAACCTGCGCTCCGCGATCGCCGGCGAGACCTACGAGTACACCGAGATGTACCCCGGCTTCGCCCGCACCGCCCGCGACGAGGGCTTCGAGGAGATCGGCGAGTGGCTGGAGACCCTGGCCCGCGCCGAGAAGTCCCACGCCGGCCGCTTCACCGAGGGCCTCGAGTCGATTTCGTAGCGAAACCAGAGGTTTCGCTACGAGGCTTTGGCCTCCGCCTGGCGGCGGAGTCGACTGTCAGTCGGACGACCGGCGGAGCCGGCTCGTCCGACGGCGAGGGGGGACCGGGGGACCGGTCCCCCCTCCCGCACCCCCCTTTGCCTCGCCGTGTCGACCACACCCCTGCCGAAGGCATTCCGCATGACGACGACGTACGACCCGTTCCACCCCAAGTACTTCGACGAGAGCGACCTACGTGAGGAGATGACCCGGGTCTACGACCTGTGCCACGGGTGCCGTCTCTGCTTCAAGTTCTGCGGCGCCTTCCCCGCGCTGTTCGAGGCCGTCGACCGGCACGAGGACCAGGACGCCGCAAAGCTCACCAAGGCCGAGCAGGACCGGGTCGTCGACGAGTGCTTCAACTGCAAGCTCTGCTACGTCAACTGCCCGTACATCCCCGGCCAGCACGAGTGGGAGCTCGACTTCCCGCGGCTGATGCTCCGGGCCGAGCAGGTGCTGCACCGGACCCGGCATCGGAGCGTCCGTACCCGCCTCAGCGACCAGGCGCTGGGCCGCACCGACCTGGGCGGCAAGGTCAGCACCGCCCTCGCCCCCGCGGTCAACAAGGTCGTCGAGAAGCCGGGCGGGACGGGTCGCAAGCTGCTCGAGAAGGTGGCGGGCATCGCCCGCGAACGGGTCCTGCCGCCGTACGCCCGTCAACGGTTCTCCACGTGGTGGCGCAAGCGCCCTGCCCCTGCGGCCACCGAACCCAAGCAGGGGTCGGCCATGCTGTTCCCGACCTGCCTCGTCGAGTACCAGGCGCCGCAGGTGGGCAAGGACATGGTCAGCGTCTTCGAGCGCAACGGCATCGAGTGCACCCTGCCCGACGGCCAGGTGTGCTGCGGCGCCCCGTGGCTGCACGCCGGCGACGTCGACAACTTCCGCAAGCAGGGCGCCAAGAACGTGAGCGCGCTGGCCGACGCCATCCGGGTCGCCCAGTCCCAGGGCGACGAACCGGCCGTCGTCGTGCCCCAGCCCACCTGCGGTTACGTCCTCAAGCACGACTACAAGGACTACATCGGCGGGCCGGACGCCGAGCTGGTGGCCGAGCATACGTACGACACGTCCGAGTACCTGATGAAGGTGCACAAGGCCGAGGGGACGGAGCTCGACCGCGACTTCACCGGCGAGGTTCCGGCCGAGGTCACGTACCACGCCCCCTGCCACCTGCGGGCCCAGAACATCGGCCTCAAGAGCCGCGACCTCGTCAAGCTCACCGGCGCCAAGATCAAGGTCGTCGCCGAGTGCTCCGGCATCGACGGCACCTGGGGTTACCGCGAGGACAACTACGAGACCTCGCGGCAGGTGGCCCGGAAGATGGCCAACGCCATCGACAAGGCCGGCGGCGACGTGGTGGTGGGCGATTGCCACTTGGCCAACGGCGGCATCGTGCAGGAGACGGGCCGGCAGCCGCAGCACCCCCTGTCGCTGATGGCCAGGGCCTACGGCATCCCCGAGAACTGACGACGACCATGCCCAAGCTCACACTCGACGACATCAACGACCTGCGGGCCTACGAACGCGAACGCGAGGACTTCCGGCGCGACGTGATCGAGCTCAAGCGCCGCCGCCGGGTGGAGCTGGGCCAGATCCTCACGCTGCTGTTCGAGAACCGCCAGACGATCCGCTTCCAGATCCAGGAGATGGCCCGGATCGAGAAGCTCATCAGCGACACCGCCATCGAGACCGAGCTGCGCGTCTACAACCCGCTGATCCCCGACCCCGGGCACCTGTGCGCCACCCTGTTCGTCGAGCTGACGTCGAAGGACGCCCTCATGGAATGGCTACCCAAGCTCGTGGACATCGAGCGGTCCGTGAGCCTGCGGCTGTCCGACGGCGAGCTCGTCCGCGCCGTGGTCGACGAGGATCACGAGCGTCAGCTCACCCGCGACGAGGTCACGGCCTCGGTCCACTACGTCCGCTGGGAGCTCTCCCCCGGCCAGGTCGAGCGGTTCGTGGGCGGCCCTGTCACGGTGGTGGTGGACCACCCGGCGTACCGCGCCGAGACCGAGCTCGGCGACGAGACGCTGGCCGAGCTGCGCCGTGACCTGCAGCACGGCGGCTAGGGCAGAACCTCCTGCTCAGGTGGCACGAGCCGACACCTAAGCCGCTTGCCAGGGACCGGTCGAGAGTGCCAAGATCGACCGTCTCCCGGTGTCTGGCCGGTGTGTCCCCCCACGGTTTGCATTCCGGCCCCCGGGGAACAGAGACTCCGATCCGAGCTCGCTGCTGCGACGCCGATCGCGTACGACGACTCAGCCATAGGGGGACCCACCCGCCACCATGATCCAGACCTGGCGCCAGCTTGCCGCGTGCCGCGGCCTCGACCCCATGACGTTCTACCCGGCCACCGACGAAGAGGCCGAGGTCGCCAAGGCGGTCTGTGCTCAGTGTCCCGTGCGGGAGGCGTGCCTCGAGCATGCCCTCAGCGTGCGCGAGAAGGACGGGGTGTGGGGCGGCTGCACCGAGCGCGAACGACGTCGCATCCTCCGCCAGCGCCGCCGCGCTTCGTAGCCGCACGCCGCACCCGACCTAGTCTGGCCGCCCTATGGAGTTCGACGAGGTGGGCGGCTGGCCGGGGATCCTGGCGACGCTGGCGGCGCGGCGAGACCTGGCGGCCGCACAGGCCAGGGCCGCCATGGCCGAGATCCTCGAGGGAGCCGCTACGCCCGCGCAGATCGCTGGCTTCATCGTCGCGCTGCGGATGAAGGGCGAGACCGTCGACGAGCTGGGCGGACTGGTCGACGCCATGCTGGCGGCGGCCGAGCGGGTGACGCTCCCGCCGGGCGAGCCCGGCGATCCTGGTGTGGTGGACGTCGTCGGAACCGGCGGCGACCGGGCCCACACCATCAACGTGTCCACGCTCGCGGCCCTGGTGGTCGCCGGGGGCGGTGGACGGGTGTGCAAGCACGGCAACCGGGCGGCGTCCTCGGCGACGGGTTCCGCCGACCTGCTGGAGGCCTTGGGGGTGCGCATCGACTGCGGTCCCGGCGAGGTGGCGCGGTGCGTGGCCGAGGCCGGCATCGGATTCTGCTTCGCCACGCGGTTCCACCCGGCCATGCGCCATGCCGGTCCGCCCCGGCGCGAGCTCGGCATCGCCACCTCGTTCAACTTCCTGGGGCCCCTGGCCAACCCGGCGGGCGTCCGGCGGTTCATGATCGGGGTGGCCGATCCCTCCATGGCCGAGCGCATGGTGGGCGTGCTGGCGGCACGGGGGAGCGAGCGCGTGCTCGTGGTCCACGGTGGCGACGGCCTGGACGAGCTCACCATCACCACGACCTCGCAGGTGATCGAGCTGCGGGACGGCGAGGTGCGGGACTACGAGGTCGACCCCAAGGAGCTGGGCATCACGCCGGCGCCCGCCGAGGCACTGGTCGGGGGCGATCCCGCCACCAATGCGGAGCTGACACGCCGCATCCTGGCCGGCGAGGCGGGGCCGCATCGCGACATCGTCTGCCTCAACGCGGGGGCGGGGATGGTGGCCGCGGGCATGGTCGACGACCTGGCGGACGGTGTCGAGGCGGCGCGCTCGGCGATCGACGACGGGGGCGCGGCTGCGGCACTCGACCGGCTCGTCGCCGTCTCGAACGCCCCGCCACCCCTGGGCGTAGATTGACGCTGTGTCCGACGCAGCCGAACCCGCCGGCGATCCGACCCGCGACCGCCTCCTGGCGGCGGCGGCCGAGGTGTTCGCGGAGAAGGGCTACGACGGCGCCGGCGTGCAGGACATCGCCCGGCGGGCCGGCTTCACGACCGGCGCCATCTACGGGCGGTTCCGGGGCAAGGCCGATCTGCTGCTGGCCGCCATGGAGGCGAACACGCACGACGAGTTCGAGGAGCTGTTCGCCGAGCACCGCTTCGAGGGCCGGGTGACCGACATCCTGACCACGGTCGGCTCGCACCTCGTCACCGAGGACTTCGACAGCGGGCAGGCGCTGCTGCTGGAGGCCTTCGTGGCCGGGCGGCGCGACCCCGAGGTCGCCGCCATGCTGCGCCGGGCCATCGACGAGCAGGCGCTGCTCACGGCCTTCGTCGAGGAGGCCAAGAGCACGGGGGCCATCGACCCCGGGCTCGACACGCTGTCGATCGTGCGGTTCTGCCACGCGGTGGCGCTCGGGTTCCTGCTGTTCGGCGCCATCGACCTCGACCGGCCCGACCCGGGTCCCTGGGAGACGCTCATCGCCCGGCTGGTCGACGCAGTCGCCGTCGACGGCGGTGCGGCGTCGCCCTCGTCGCCGTCATCGACGTCGTCGCCATTGACGAACGGTGGCTAGCGAGGGTCGAATCCGCCGGTCACGTGCTGTCCAATCGCTTGCGCGGTCCCGGCCTGCATCATCCGCGGAATCGACCCTCGGTTCACCAGCGACGGCGCCCGCGCGGGAGTCACCGGGCACCAACCAGCGGACCCGGCAGAAGGCCGAGACCCGCCGACGGATCCTCGAGGCCGCCACCGAGGTCTTCATCGAGACCGGTCCGATCACGGCGTCGCTCGACGTCATCGCCGAGCGGGCCGGCGTCTCCAAGGCCAGCGTGTTCTTCCACTTCGGCAGCCGTGTCGAGCTGATGGCCGCGCTGGCCCGCCACCTGTACCTGCGGGCCTTCCCCTCCGAGCGTCAGCGGCCCCATCGCACGGGCGTGGAGGCGTTCCTGCGGGCCTACCTGGGGGAGCAGCGGCGGCCCGAGATCCGGCTGATCTGGCAGCTGGGCGACCTCCTCGCCGCCGATCGCCCCGAGGGGCTGGATGCCGCCTACTGGCACCTGGTGCGGGAGATCGAGGAGCGCCTGATGGATGCGGGGATCGCGGCCACCGCGGCCAGCGAGCGCGCGCTCGTGCTGGCGCCGGCGCTGATGCTGGTGGCCCGGCGGGCGGCCTTCGGCCTGGCCACCGAGCCCGAGATGAGCGACTTCGTCGCCGCCGCCTGCCGCCTGGCTGCGTGACCCGGGGGGCGCCGGCCGGATCGGTAGGCTTGCCCGCCGTGACCACCCGCTATCGCTGCTCCGCCTGCGGCAACCTGACCCGTTTCGACGTGGTGACGTCGCGGCGGACGCAGGCCTTCCACCACTACACGGTGGGCGGTGAGCTGCGGGTCGAGGACGAGGTGGTGCTCGCCGAGTCCGTCGACGAGGTGACCTGCCGGTGGTGCGGTACCGGCGCGGCGGTGGAACCGATCGTCGAGGCCGTGGGCGACGGACCCGGCGGCGCCGGCGGTGCGCTGGTCGGGTCCGAATCGAGCACGGCGCGGGCGCCCGACGGCGCGGGGGAGATCTGACCGAGCCGACCGGGGCGATCCGTCCGGCGGTCGAGGCCGCCCTCGACGTGGCCCGAGCGGGCCTGCGCGCCGAACCGGTCGTGGTCCCACCGACGGCGCTGCGGCCGTACCTGGGGTTCGCCCGGTTGTCGCCGGCCGCGCTGGCGGCGATCGCCCGGGTCGTGGATCAGGACGAGGACTTCCGGGCGCGGGTGGCGGCGTCCGTCTCCCCCGACACGGTCGGCCGAGGCGGCTGGCTGTGGTTGACCCGCCCGCCGGGCTGGGATGCCGAGCTGGCGACCATCGACGCCCAGGCGAGCGAGCGGGAGGCGTCCCGAGCTGCCGAACGGCTCGCGGCGCGCGACGAGCGCTCGGCCGCCCGCCGGCTCGCGGCCACACAGGCCGCCCTGGCCCGGGCGGAGGCGCTGGCAGAGCAGCGGCGCGTGGAGCTCGAACGGCTGCGGGGCGAGCTGGCCGACGCGCGTGCCGGCCGGTCCCGAGTCGAGGCCCGGATCGCCGAGCTCGAGTCCACCGTTGCCGAGCTGACCGAGGCGCGGGCCACCGCCGTGCGCAACCTCAAGGACGCCGAGGCCCGGTTGGTCCAGCGCACCACGGATGCCAAGGTCCTCAAGGACAGGGTCCGGGAGCTGGAGGCCCAGGGTGCGGCTGCCGCTCTCCCCGCCGAAGCGGTCACCCCGGCGACCGATCCTGAGAGCAAAGGCCCGGTGGTCGGCATCGATCCCGGGGTGCTGGCGGCGGAGCTGACCCGCGCCGCCCAGGGCGCCGCCTCGCTCGCCGACGGGTTGTCGGGCCTCGCGGCCGCGCTCGGGGGATCCGATGACGAGCCGGCGCCGCCGGAGCTTGTCGCGCCCTCGGCCGGTGCCGGGACTGCTGCCGCCGCCCGGCGCAATCCCATCAGGCTCCCCGGGGGTGTGCTCGACGACTCGGTCGAGGCGGCCGAGCACCTGCTGCGCACGCCGGGCGCGGTCCTGGTGGTCGACGGCTACAACGTGACGATGACGGGGTGGCCGGAGCTCCCCGCCGCCGAGCAGCGCCGCCGGTTGGTGGTGGCGCTGGCCGATCTCGCCGCCCGGACCGCGACCCGGGTGGAGCTGGTCTTCGACGGTGCCGAGGGCCACGACGGCGTGGTGGCCGTGCCGGCACCGGCCCGCCAGCTGGTGCGGGTGCGGTTCTCGCCGCCGGGCGTTGAGGCGGACGACGTGGTGCTCGACCTCGTCGCCCAACTCCCCGCCAGCCGGCCGGTCATCGTGGCCTCCAGCGACAACCGGGTCCGCCAGGGTGCTCGCCGGGGCGGCGCCAACCTGCTCTACTCCCGCCAACTGCTCGACACGTTGGGCATCGGTACGACCTGACCCGAACGTCCAACCCGTCCCTGCTCGCCTCTGGAGGGTTCCATGGCACAGCACACCTACGACGTCGTCGTGATCGGGGCGGGGTCGACGGGTGAGAACGTGGCCCAGCGCGCCGCCCGCGGCGGCTGCCGGGTGGTGCTCGTCGAGGCCGAACGGGTGGGCGGCGACTGCTCATACTGGGCGTGTATCCCGAGCAAGGCGCTGCTGCGGCCGGCGCAGGCGCTGGCCGACGTCCAGGCGGTGGTGGGCGCGGCGGCCGCGGTCACGGGCTCGCTCGACGTGCCCGCGGTCCTCGCCCGGCGCGACCGCTTCGTCCACGACTGGGACGACGCCTCGCAGGTCGCCTGGGTCGACGCCGAGGGTCTCGACCTCGTGCGGGGCCGCGCCCGCCTCGACGGCGAGCGTCGCGTGATGGTCGACGCCGAGGACACCCGCGACGGTGGGGGTGGCGCCCCAGTCGAGCTCGAGGCGACCGCCGCCGTCGCCGTGTGCACCGGGAGCCGCCCGGCGGTGCCACCGGTCCCGGGGCTGGCCGACGCTCGGCCCTGGACCAGCCGCGACGCCACCAGTGCCCAACAGGTCCCCCGGCGCCTCGCCATCCTCGGCGGTGGGGTGGTGGCCTGCGAGATGGCCACGGCCTTCGTGCAGCTCGGGTCCGAGATAACGGTGTACGAGCGTGGCCCCCGCCTGCTCGGCGGCCTCCCCGAGTTCGCCGCCGAGGCCGTGACCGAGTCACTGCGGCGCATGGGCGTCGACGTGTTGGTCGACACCGAGCTCGAGCGGGTCATCCGGCGGCCCGACGGGACCGTGGAGATAGCGGTCGGCGGCGGCACCAGCGTGAGCGACGAGATCCTGGTGGCGGCCGGGCGGCGTCCGCGCACCGAGGACCTCGGGCTCGAGTCCGTGGGACTGGAGCCCGGCAGCTGGCTCGACGTGGACGACCACCTGCAGGTGACGGGCGTCGACGGCGGCTGGCTCTACGCCGCCGGCGACGTGACGCACCGCGCTCTGCTCACCCACATGGGCAAGTACCAGGCCCGGATCTGCGGCGACGTGATCGCCGCCCGCGCCTCCGGTGGGGCGGGGGGCGAGGGCGGGGGCGCCGTCGACGCACCCTGGAGCCGCTGGTGCGCCACCGCCGACACGCGGGCGGTGCCGCAGGTGATCTTCACCATCCCCGAGGTGGCGTCGGTCGGGCTCACGGCGTCGCGGGCGGAGGAGCAGGGCGTCGACGTGCAGACGGTCGGGTACGACCTGGCGTCGGTCGCCGGGGCCAGCCTCTACGCCGACGACTACGCCGGTCGGGCGGAGATCGTGGTCGACCGGCAACGGCGCACGGTCGTGGGCATGACGCTGGTCGGGCCGGGCGTAGGTGAGCTCATCCACGCCGCCACGGTCGCGGTCGCGGGCGAGGTCCCGTTGGACCGACTGTGGCACGCGGTGCCGCCGTACCCGACCATCGCCGAGGTGTGGTTGCGCCTGCTCGAGGACCTCGGGCTGTAGGGGCTGATCCGAAGCAAGCTCGGACATGGGCGCACGAAGCTGTCCGCCTTAGGACCTGAGCCGATAGGGCACGTCCTCTTGGCTCACGGTGGTCAGCGCTGCCCGGGAGCCGAGCTGTTGAGCTGGTGGTCGACCGGCAAATTCCCACGCGTAGGCGGCACGAACCCCCTATTCGCTCGGCTCCTTAGATGTCACACCCCATTCGTAGGGTCGGGTCATGGCCGGAATGCCGAGATGCCCGGGGGTGGTGCCCCACGACTCGACCCGAGGAGACGATCATGGCTGGTTCCGACGACCCTGGCGGCGTCATCCGCATCGACTGCGACGACTGCGCCATGCAGGGCACCGACTGCTGCGACGACTGTGTGGTCACCTTCATCTGCTCCCGCGAGCCCGGGGAGGCGCTGGTGGTCGATGTCGCCGAAGCCCGAGCCATCCGCACCCTGACCGGCGTCGGGTTGCTGCCGGCGTTGCGCCACGTCCGCCGCACAGGCTGAGGCACCGGCCTGTCTGCTGGCCGGATCGCCGGGTCCGCGAGTTGCCGGGTGGCTGGGTGGCCGGCACGATGGCCGGGTGCCCACGGTCGCCGTTCACCCGCCACGACGCGTGCCCAAGGTGGCCGACCTGGTGGTACTCGGGCACGCCCACGGGCTCGATGCGGTCGGTGTCGCCCCGGCGGGGGCGTTCGCCACCACGAGGCGTCACCTGGAGCGTCGACGTGCCGCCGGCATGCACGCCGGCATGGCGTTCACCTACCTGCGTCCGGAACGGTCGACCGAACCCGCACGGGCGCTCCCCGGTGCCCGGGCCATCGTGGTCGGTGCCCGCAGCTACCGACGGGCGGCGTCTCGCACGTCACCGCCCGCTCCCGGGACACCGCAGGGCCGGGTGGCGCGTTACGCCCGGGAAGACCACTACGGGGCGCTGCGTGCCGGGCTGACCGTCGTCGCCCGTGAAATTCAGGCCGCGGGCTGGCGCGGCCGTGTGCTGGCCGACGACAACGCGCTGGTCGACCGCGAGGCCGCCTACCGGGCCGGCATCGGCTGGTACGGCAAGAACGCCAACCTCCTCCTGCCCGGGCACGGCAGCTGGTTCGTGCTGGGGTCGGTCATCACGGACGCGCCGCTGGACGCAGCCGACGAACGGGTTCCCGAGGGCTGTGGCACCTGCACCCGGTGCCTGGATAGCTGCCCGACCGGTGCCATCGTCGCTCCGGGGGTCGTCGACGCGCGGCGGTGCCTGGCGTGGTTGTTGCAGGTCGACGGTCCGTTCCCCCGCGAGTACCGCGCCGCGCTGGGCGACCGCCTCTACGGCTGCGACGAGTGCCAGGAGGTCTGTCCGCCCAATCGCCGCACCGAGCGCGCCGAACCCGCCGACGAGGCCGCGTCCGGCGCCGAGGCCGTGGTCGACCTCCTCGATCTGCTGGCGGCCAGCGACGACGAGCTGATGGCCCGCCACGGCCGCTGGTACATACCCCGTCGCCAGGCGCGCTACCTCCGTCGCAATGCCCTGGTGGTCCTGGGCAATGTGGGCGATCCCCGGCACCCGGAGGTGGAAGGCGCGCTGCGCCGGGCGTTGGCCGACGCCGACCCGCTGGTGCGGGGCCATGCCGTCTGGGCCGTGCGCCGGCTCGGGCGCGACGACCTGTTGTCCGAGGGCGAGATCGGAGACGACCCGGATCCGCTGGTGAGGGCCGAGCTCGAGGCGCCCGTGGAGGTGCGGGACGCCGTCCGACCCACGCCTGGTCGATCGCTCTGACGGAGCCGAGCCCAACACGCCGCCGCCGGAACCGAAGGATCCACCCGTGTCCCACCTTCTGGTCACCAACGACTTCCCGCCCAAGCTCGGTGGCATCCAGTCGTACCTGTGGGAGCTCTGGCGGCGGCTCGATCCCGGCAGCTTCACCGTGCTCACCACCCCCTACGACGGCACCGACGCCTGGGACGCGACCCAGCCGTTCCGCATCGAGCGCGTGACCGAGAACATGCTGTTGCCCACGCCGTCGCTGGCCCGTCGCATCGACGCGCTCGCTGCCGACGTCGGGGCCCGGCTGGTGATGCTCGATCCGGCGTTTCCGGTGGGATTCGTGGGTCCCCGCCTGCAGCTGCCCTACGGTGTGGTGCTGCACGGCGCCGAGGTAACGGTGCCGGGCCGGTTGCCGGTCACCCACCAACTGCTGCGACGGGTGCTGCGCGGCTCGTCCGAGGTCGTGGCCGCGGGCGGGTACCCCGCGGCCGAGGCCGAGCGCGCAGCAGCGCGGCGGCTGCCGGTCACGGTCGTACCGCCGGGGGTGGACACCGAGCGGTTCCGGCCGCTCGACGCCGAGCAGCGGGCAAAGGCCCGCGCCCGGTTCGACCTGCCGGAGGACGGGTGCGTGATCGTGAGCCTGAGTCGGCTCGTGCCGCGCAAGGGCATGGACGTGTTGATCGAGGCGGCCGCGCGGTTGGCGCGCACCCGGCCCGACCTCGTCGTGGCCATCGGGGGCAGCGGGCGCGACCGGTCGCGGCTCGATCGGCTCGTCTCCCGCAGTAGGGCGCCGGTGCGGCTGCTGGGTCGCGTGCCCGACGACGACCTGCCCGAGCTGTACGGCTGCGCGGACGTGTTCGCCATGCTGTGCCGCAATCGGTGGGGCGGCCTCGAGCAGGAGGGCTTCGGCATCGTGTTCCTCGAGGCGGCGGCCTGCGGCGTCGCGCAGCTGGCCGGCGATAGCGGGGGCGCCGCCGAGGCGGTGGTCGACGGCCGGACCGGGGTGGTGGTCGACCGCCCGTCCGACGTCCGGTCGGTGGCCCGGGCGCTGGCCCGGCTGCTCGACGACCCCGAGCGGCGCCGGGCGATGGGTTCCGCCGCCCGGGCGCGGGCCGTCGCCGACTTCGGCTACGACGGCTTGGCTGCCCGGCTCGCGGAGGTCTTCACCCGTTGGTGAGCCGGCTTCGCCCGTCCGCGCCCCTCCGCTCATCGGCGTGCCTGCGGCCCGCCAATGAGCGATCGCCGCTTCGCGGCTACCGCACTGTGTCCCTGGCTCGCTCACACTTCGTGCTCGCTCGCGTGGTCCTGTCGCCTCCGGTGCGGCGGCTCCGGCGCTGTGATGCCCGCTCTCGGCGGCTGTGCCGCCGGGCCGCTCGGGCCCTGGCGCCGTCGGCGCCGATAGGCGCCGCCAGCGGCGCCGCACCCTCAGCGCCACCCGTTCGCTACCCGCCCTGCGCCGCTAGGCGGGGAGTGGCCCCGGGCCCGAGCGGCCCGGTGCGAAGCACCGAGAGCGGGAAACACAGCGCCGGAGCCTGCGGCCGAGTCGAGTTGCATTGAACGACACCATCTGTCGGGTGGCGCGGTGGGCGACCGCCGTGTTCGTGGTCGTCTCGCTGCTGGCGGCGGCGCGGCCTGACACGTTCCTGCCGCTGTCGGTCCCGGTCGACCTGGTGCTGTTCGCCGTCGGGTGCGGCGCGTTCCTGTGGGCGTACGCCCTGGCGATCGGGCGCAGCCGCTACGAGGCGGTGACGATGGGGGGCCTGTTCTTCCTGGGGGACGGCGTCGCCCCGCCGGACGTCACCCGGATGCTGCGCGGCGCCCTCGCCGTGCAGGTGGTGGTGGCCGTGGCGGCCGCGTCCGTCCGGCCCTTCACGGCGCTGGCGTTCTCCGTGCTCGTCCCCATGCTGGGCCTCGGCCTCATGGCGCTCTGGGGCGCCCGGCACGGCCGCTTCCCGGCCAAGGCGCCCGAGCCCGAGGCGGAGGACTGAATTCACTAACGTGCGCCACGACCGATCGTCCGCCGACGGGAGGAGCACTGCGACATGGACCAGGCGACGCAGCAGATGGTCATCGGCGCGTCGCCCCAGCGGATCTGGGACGTGCTCACCGATTTCGACGACTACCCGACTTGGGCCCACGACCTGAAGTCGGCGACGGTGGTCGACCGCGACGAGCAGGGCCGCCCCCGCGACGTGGCCTTCCGGGCCGCGGCCATGGGCCGCAGCACCAGCTACACCCTGCGCTACGACTACGGACGCGCCCCCGACGTGCTGGCCTGGCGCTTGGTCCAGGGTGACATCACCCGCAAGCTCGACGGCTCCTACGACCTGCGCGCCCTCGACGGCGAGCCCGACCGCACCGAGGTCACATACCACCTGGAGGTCGATCTCCTGGTGCCCCTCCCGGGGTTCGTCAAGCGCCGGGCCGAGGCCCGCATCGTCCACACCGCCCTCCGCAACTTGCGCGACCACCTCGAGCACTGATGCCGACCGCTGGGGAATCACCCGCAGGCCCGGCGCCCACCGGGGCCCGGGTGCTGCTGTTCACCGGGAAGGGCGGGGTCGGCAAGACCACCACGGCGGCCGCCACCGCGCTGCGCTGCGCCGACGCCGGCCTCCGCACCCTGGTGCTCTCGACCGATCCGGCCCACTCGCTGGCCGACGCCTTGCAGGTCGAGCTGGGGCCCCTGGTCGCCCCGGTGGCACCGGGCCTCTGGGGCCAGCAGCTCGATGCCCAGGAGCGTATGGAGGACTCCTGGGCCGAGATCCAGGGTTACCTGGTCGAGGTGTTCCAGTGGGCGGGGGTCGAGGCGCTCGAGGCCGAGGAGCTGTCGGTCGTGCCCGGCCTGGACGAGGTGTTCGCCCTGACCGACATCCGTGAACACGCCACCACCGGGGGATGGGACGCCCTGGTGGTCGACTGTGCCCCCACGGCCGAGACGATCCGGCTGCTGTCGTTGCCCGACGTGCTGGCCCGTTACATGGAGCGGGTGTTCCCGATCGGCCGCCAGGTGAACCGGGTGGTGTCGCCCCTGGTGTCCCGCCTCACCAGCCTGCCCGTCGCCGACGACGGGGTGTTCGCTGCGACCCAGCGGTTCTACGACCGACTCGCCGGCGTGCGCGAGATCCTCACCGATGGCCGGCGCACCAGCGTGCGGCTGGTGCTGAACCTCGAGCGCGTGGTCGTCGCCGAGGCCCGGCGCACCTACACGTACCTGGCGTTGTTCGGCTACCACGTCGATGCGGTGATCGCGAACCGCATCCTGCCCGACGAGGTCGCCGATCCCTGGTTCGCCCGCTGGAGGGCGGCGCACGCCGAGCAGCTGTCGGCCATCGACGAGGACTTCTCGCCGCTCCCGGTGCTCCGGTTGCCGCTGCAGCCCACCGAACCGGTCGGCCTCGACGCGCTCCGGGCGCTGGCCGAGGCGCTGTACGGCGACGAGGACCCGACGGCCCGGTTCGGCGCCGCCGAGCCCATGCGGGTGCGCCGCAGAGGCGCGGCGACGGTCCTCGAGGTCGACCTGCCGTTCACCGACCGGGAGGACCTGGAGCTGGGTCGGCGGGGGGCAGAGCTGCTGGTGCGCGTGGGTTCGTACCGGCGCGCCGTGCTGCTGCCGGACTCGCTCCGCCGCCGGGCCGTGGCCGGTGCCCGGCTCCGGGACGGGCGGCTGGTGCTGACGTTCGCCTCCGACCGGGCCGGTGCCGAGGCCGCCGTCGCCGCGCACTGAGATGCATCAGATGGGGGAAACGATGACCTGGACGTCGATCGACGACGAGCCCAGCTGCCAGGACAGGGCGCGT
The DNA here is from genome assembly GCA_035641315.1 of Acidimicrobiales bacterium. Classification (GTDB taxonomy): domain Bacteria; phylum Actinomycetota; class Acidimicrobiia; order Acidimicrobiales; family VFJN01; genus DASQUK01. The sequence continues at coordinate 41,047 of DASQUK010000261.1, forward strand.
GACGGGCTCCAGCATCTCCAGGCTGCGGCGCGGGAGCTGATCCAGGCCGCCCGCACCCTGCTCGACGTGGCCGAGGACGTGGTCGACGACCCGGCCGCAGTCGCCACGCTGGTCGGCGCGCTGGGGGCGTTGGGTGACGTCGTCCGTCATCGGGTCGTGGCCGCGACCGGCCCTCTGGGCGCCACGGGCGACGGCGCCGCAGGCACGGCCGACGACCAGACCGACGGCCGCGGGGCAGGCGCCGACGGTGGTCCCCGGCCGACGATCGAGCGGATCACGGTCGCCTGACAGCTGCCACCGGGCTGTCGCCGCCTCGGCCCCCGCAACCGTCCGCACCCGAGCGAGGAGGCCGGGCGGTCGCCTACCATCGGAACACCTCGACGACGAGCCCGTCCCCACACCCCCATGCTCCAGGAGGCGCCGTGGCGGCCATCACCGAAGCTGCTGTTCGGGAGTTGGCATCGATCAAGGGGGAGCGGGCACCAATCACATCGTGTTACCTCGACGTCGACGGACGCCGGGTGGCTCGTCAGCGCGACCTGGAGCACGAGGTCGACGTCCTGCTCAAGAGTGCCCGGGCCCGGTCCGACAGCGAGCTCTCGGTGCGGCGCGACCTCCACCGCATCGAGCAGTACGTGCACAGCGGCCTCGACCGGTCCCGTACCCGGGGCTTGGCGATCTTCGCGTGCTCGGCCGACCGGCTGTGGAAGGTGTTCGAGCTGCCCGTCCCGGTGCACACCCGGGTCGTGATCAACCACGCCCCGGCCGTGGGCCAGCTCGAGGCGCTGCTGCGGGAGCACGAACCCATCGGCGTCCTGCTGGCCGATCGGCAGCGGGCGCGGATGTTCGTGTTCGAGCTGGGCGAGCTGGTGGAGCGGTCCGAGCTGTTCGATGCCGTGCCCCGCGACGTCGACGCCCGCGGTGAGCGCGACCGCGGCAGCGACGTCCAGCAGGTGGTGGAGACCCACACCCAGCAGCATTTGCGCCACGCCGCCCGGGTGGCGTTCGAGGTGTGGAACCAGCATCCGTTCCAGCACCTGGTCGTGGGCGCCTGCGACCCCCATGTGCGGGCGCAGCTCGAGTCCGACCTCCATCCCTACCTGCGGTCACGGCTCAGCGGCCAGATCTCGGTGCCCGTCACCGCCGGCCACGCCGAGGTGCTGGCCGCCGCCCAGCAGGTCGAGGCCGAGGTGGAGCGGCGGCGCGAGGCCGAGCTGGTCGGCCGGTTGAGGGCCGCCGTCGCGGCCGGGCGCCGGGGCGTGGCCGGCCTCGGGCCCGTGGTGGAAGCCCTGAGCAAGCACCGGGTGGACACCCTGGTCGTGTCCAAGGGCTATGTGGCGCCCGGTTGGCGCTGCACCGAGTGCGGCACGCTGGCGGCCATCGGGCGGCGCTGCAAAGGGTGCCGGGCGGAGATGCTGCCGGTCGACGACCTGGTCGAGGACGCCATCGAGGAGGCCCTGGCTCGGTCGTGTCGGGTGGAGATCTGCGTTGGCAACGCCGACCTCGATGTCATGGGGCGGATCGGCGCCCTGCTGCGCTATTGAGCGGTCGTGGCGCTGCCCCGGGCCCGGGGCTGCTGGCCGGTGTGGACGTCGGGGGCACCAAGGTGCTGGGTGTGGCGCTGCGGCCCGACGACCCTGCGGCCGTCCTGGCCGAGGCCCGGGTGCCGACCCCCGACACCGAGACCGGGCTGCTCGACGCCATCGCCGACGTCGTGCGCCAGCTCGACGGCCAGGCAGGTGATCCGGTGACCGCCGTGGGCGTGGGCATCGCCGGCCTCGTGGACCGCACGGGGCGCCTGCGGGTGAGCCCCAACCTGCCCGGGCGGCGCAACGTGGACGTGGGTGTCGAGCTCGACCGGCGGCTCGACCTGCCCGTCCGGGTCGACAACGACGCCACCTGCGCGGCTTGGGGCGAGCACTTGGCCGGCGCCGCCCGCGGCGCCGAGGACGCCGTGCTGGTCGCGCTGGGGACCGGAATCGGCGCCGGCATCATCGCCGACGGCGAGCTGGTGCGGGGCGCCCATGGCTTCGGCGGCGAGGCGGGGCACGTGGTGGTCGACCCCCGGGGACCGCGCTGCCCCTGCGGGCGCCGGGGTTGCTGGGAGCGCTTCGCCTCGGGCAGCGGCCTCGGCTGGCTCGGCCGCCAGGCCGCCGAGGCCGGCCAGTTCCCTCGCGGCGTCGAGCTGGCCGGCGGCGTGGCAGACAACGTGCGGGGCGAGCACGTCACCCAGGCGGCACGCGAGGGCGACGACGACGCCCTCGAAGTCATGCGCGAGTTCGCCGCGTGGGTGGCGCTGGGCGTCGGCAACCTGGTGACGCTGCTCGACTGCTCGCTCGTGGTGATCGGGGGCGGACTGGTCGAGGCCGGCGAGGTGCTGCTCGAGCCCGTGCGGACCGCCTACCGGCATCAGGTCATGGCGCCCGAGGAGCGCGAGGACGTGCGCATCGTCTCCGCCGAGCTGGGGGAGCGGGCCGGTGCCATCGGGGCCGCCCTCCTCGGCGGCCGCGAAGCCTCGGCATAGCGGTTGAGCGTCCGGCGAGGCAGCGAGGAGGGTCCTGGGGGAACGGCTCCTGCGGTTACCCCGGCGTCGCTCGATCCGGCTTTGCCGGTCGAGCGACCGGCGATCGACGCCGCCGCAGGCGGCGGCCCAAGAGGTGGGCGGAGCTACAGGGGGGAGGGTTTCCCTCCCCCCTCTGAGACCCGGCGGCGGCAGGCGTCGATCTCGACCACGGCGGCGTCGGCGCCCTCGAACCCGCGCACGCTGGAGTGCTTGTTGGGCTCGAGCACCTTGTAGACCTCGAAGAAGTGCTCGATCTCCTCGACGAGGTAGGGCGGCAGGTCGCTGATGTCCGACACCTGGTCCCAACGGGGATCGCCGGCGGGCACGCAGAGCACCTTGGCGTCAGGGCCCTTGTCGTCCTCCATCCAGAACACCCCGACCGGCCGGGCGCTCACCCAGCAGCCCGGGAAGGTGGGGTCGTCGAGCAGCACCAGGGCGTCGAGCGGGTCGCCGTCCTCCGACAGCGTGTCGGGGATGTAGCCGTAGTCGGCCGGATAGGTCGTGGCGGTGAACAGGCGCCGGTCGAGGCGGAACACGTGCTGCTGGTGGTCGTACTCGTACTTGTTGCGGCTGCCCCGGGGGATCTCGATCACGACGTCGATGGGTGCGGTCACGAGGGCACCTCGTGACCGGTCGACTGTGCGATCGACCCAACTAGAGCCCGCTCGCCTTGTCGCCGCGAGACGGGCGGATAGTTGGGTCGACAAGCCAGGGAGCCGGGCGACGATGGGGTGCGGGGGCGCAGCCCCCGAGGAAGTGCGGTCACGCAGGAAGTATGTCGCGGGGACCCCCGGAGGACGCCGACTACCGTGGCCCCATGGAGTTCCGCCGCATCACCGGGCTGCCCCCCTACGTCTTCACGATCATCGACGGTCTGAAGATCGAGGCCCGGCGAGCCGGCATCGACGTGATCGACCTGGGATTCGGCAACCCGGATCTGCCTTCGCCCCCCGTCGCGGTCGACAAGCTGTGCGAAGCCGTCCGCAACACCCGCAACCACCGCTACTCGTCCAGCCGGGGCATTCCCAAGCTGCGCCAAGCCATGGCCGACCTGTACCTGCGGCGGTTCGGCGTGTCGCTCGACCCCGAGCGCGAGGTCATCAACACGATCGGGGCGAAGGAGGGCTACTCGCACCTCATGTGGGTGCTGCTCGGCCCCGGGGACGCGGCGCTCGTGCCGTCGCCGTCGTACCCGATCCACATCTTTGCCCCGCTGTTCGCCGGCGCCTCCGCCCGTGAGATCCCGATGTCGCCCGACGGCAACTTCATCGAGCGGATCCAGGAGGCCTACGAGTACTCCTGGCCCAAGCCGCGAGTCATCGTGCTGAGCTTCCCCCACAACCCCACGACGGCGACGGTCGACCTGGAGTTCTTCCAGCAGGTGGTCGACTTCGCCCGCGAGCACGAGGTCATCGTCGTCCATGACAACGCCTACGCCGAGCTGGGCTACGACGGCTTCGACCCGCCGTCGATCCTGCAGGCGGAGGGGGCCAAGGAATGCGCCGTCGAGCTCTACTCGATGACCAAGGCGTTCTCCATGGCTGGCTGGCGGGTGGGCTTCCTGGTGGGCAACGCCGACGTGGTCCAGGCCCTGGCGAAGCTCAAGTCGTACCTGGACTACGGCACCTTCCAGCCGATCCAGATCGCCGCCACCGTCACCCTCAACGAGGCGGCCGACACGCCCAAGGAGGTGCGCGAGGTCTACCAGCGGCGCCGCGACGTGCTGATCGACGGCCTGCACCGCATCGGCTGGGACCTGCCGCGGCCCAAGGGGACGATGTTCGCCTGGGCGCCGATCCCCGAGCCCTACCGTGACATGGGATCGGTGGAGTTCGCGTCGATGCTGGTGCGCGACGCGCAGGTGGCCCTGTCGCCGGGGGTCGGCTTCGGTCCCGGAGGCGAGGGCTACGTGCGCTTCGCGCTGATCGAGAACGAGCAGCGCACCCAGCAGGCGATCCGCAACCTCAAGCGGTCGCTCACCAAGCTGGGCTGACCCTCAGCCGTTCCGGTCCTCGTTGCCGCCGTCGCCGCGGCCCGGGCGGCGGGTCTCCTCGAGGCCGCGCTGGACCCCGGCGGTGAAGCTGGTCAGGAACCCGTACACGTCGTCGGCGGACCGGGTCGGCTCGGGCTCGTCGGAGCCCGAGCCCGCAGCCGTGGGCATTGGCGGCGTTGGCGCCATTGGCGCCGTTGGACGGGTCACGGGGTGTTCGCCGGTGGTGCGGCGGAGCGACAGCGGGCTCGGGTTGGGCATCTGGGCGCCCCGGACCCGCCGCGTGAGCGGGGGCGCCGGGCCGGATGGTGGGCTCGCGGGAGCCGCGGGGGCGGGCGGCACGGAACCGGCCGGCCCGGCCGGGCGGCGGCGGGGGAGCGGTCCGCCGTTCGCGTCGCTCCAGTGGGCCACCGGCTGCTCCCCGCTGTTGGCGTCGCCCCAGCGCGCCGGGGACTGCGACGGCGGTGCCGGCCCACCATGGCGGGCGTCACCGGGGGACGGGCGGTCGTGCCGCCCGGTGGGGTCGTAGACGCCCGAGGTGGGGCGGGTTGGTGGTCCCGCCGGCGGCGGGGGCCCGGGCCACGGCGCCTGCGGCCCGCGAGCCGGTGGCACGGGGCCGGTCGCCGGGCCGCCCTCCGGGCCGCCCTGGAGGTTGGCGGTGTGGCGGCTGAGGGCGGAGAGCAGGTCGTCGCTGGGACCGCCGCCCGACCCCGCCGCCGGACCGGCGCCCGGGACCGGCCCACCGTCCGCGGGGGCAGCGCCGTTCCCCGCACGGGCTCGCTTGACCAGCCCGCTATGGGTCCGGTTCGCACGTGGTGCGGCTGGCGGGACGCCCCCCGGGAGGCTGGCGGGCGCCGGCCAGCTGCTGGTCGTCGCCGGCTGGTGCTCGCCCGAGGTGCGCCACGGGGCGAGTCCCGCGGCGTCGGACATGGCCGTGTCCACCAGTGCCGGACCTCCGGCCCCTTGCCGGGCCCCCGTCCCAGCCCCGAGCGCGGCAGGCTCGGGGGAGCCGAGCGCCGCCGGCGCCCCGGTTGCATCGTCGGCGTAGGGCGCGACCGGGACACCCGCGACCGTGTCGGTGGTGAGCAAGGCGGGGGGGATGTTGACGGTGGCGGTGATGCCGTTGCCGGGCGAGTTGTCGAGCCGGACACCGATGCCGTGGCGGGCGGCCAGGTTCCCGGCCACGTAGTGGCCCAGGTACTTGGAGGGGGCGATCGTGAACGACTCGGCGCCGGCCAGGCGTCGGTTGGCGGCCTCGATGTCGGCGGGATCCATGCCCATGCCCGAGTCGATGATCGCCAGCGTGTAGCCCTCCGGCCGGCTGCGCCCCCGGATGTCCACGTTCTGGTCGGGGGGTGAGAACACCAGGGCGTTCTCGATCAGCTCGGCCAACAGGTGCGCCAGGTCCGCGGCCGCGGCACCGATCACCGTGGCCGGCTCCACCCCCCGCACCGTCACCCGCTGATAGTCCTCGACCTCGCCCAACGCCGCCCGGATCACATCGGTCAGCCGCACCGGCGCCGCCCACTTGCGGGCCGGCTCGATCCCCGCCAACACCAGCAACGACTCGGCGTTGCGGCGCATCCGCGTGGCCAGATGATCCAGGCGGAACAGGTTCCCCAACGTGTCGGGGCTGATCTCGTTGGTCTCCAGCTCGGTGATGAAGTCCAACTGGCGGCCCAACAGG
>DASQUK010000262.1:0-5878 GCA_035641315.1 Acidimicrobiales bacterium
GGAGCTCACAGGTTCGGTGCGTCGGCGATGAACTCGTCGAGCACACCGTCGGCCACCCGGACCGGGCCCTGCGGGCGGGTCTCACCCGGGATCGTCGTCAGCGCGGCGGCCCGGTCCGCCAGGGCGGCGGCCTCTGCGAACCGCCGTTGGGCACCGGCGGCATCGCCCCCCGCCTTGGCCTCGAGGGCGTCGATGGTGGCCAGCAGCGCGTCGCCCCACAGGTCGGCGGCGTCGAGCCAGGGCCTGCAGTCGGTGACGAAGCCCTCGTCGGCGACCCCGGCCCGGATGAGCTCGGGGGCGCCGGCCAGCCGTTGGGCGTACGGGCGCAGCGCTCCCACCGCCCCGGCCCGGTCCCCGCTCGCCCAGGTGGTGCGGAACGTGTCGAGCTGTTGGGCCAGCACCGGCGCTTGGGGCTGGGACACCATGCCGGACCTAGCCGAGGTCGGGGCCAGGTTCTCGACGTCGAAGAACGCCAGCAACGCGTCGACCGTGTCGGGGTCGGTCCGGCCGGCCAGGTAGGCGGCGGCCGCCCGATGGGCGCGGGCCGGATCGTAGGCGGCGTCGTTCCAGGTGAAGTCGGCCGCCCCGATCAGTTGCACCTTGCTGGCGGCGGCCTGGTTCATCGGATTGAGCACGATGCCGGTCACCTCGGCCGCCAGGCCCCGCTCCCGCCGCCCGTAGGGCGCCAGGATCAGCCGGCCCTGGGTGGCCGGGAAGTCGTTGACCGGCGTGTTGTCCCATACGAAGGTCGGCCTGCCGAAGACCGTGGCCGCGTCCGCGGCGTCGTCCACCGTGATCTCGTCCGGCACCACCATCGGCCCGGTCCACATGACCTCGATGGCGGGATCGAGCTGCTCGCGGATGATCCTGCGGTACGGGCTGTCCGCGGTGGTGCGGTACTCCGTGGGCACCATCTGCAGCGGCTCGGCGCCGTCGCGCTCGGCCACGAAGCCCCGCTGCAGCCCGTTGAGCAGCTCGACCTGGGCCCGTGCTGCGGCCTCGGCCGACGGCGCGCCGTAGCGGGCGCGATCGCCGTCGCAGTTCCAGCGGGTGTGGACGATGTCGTCGAGGGCGATCGAGAAGGCCCGGGCCCCCAGCCGGTACAGGGCGTCGAGCTTGGCCGCGAGGGCGTCGACGTCGGCAGGGTCGCTGTAGCAGATCGACACGCCGGGGGAGACGGCGAACGTGAACCGGACGTGGTTGGCGGTGGCCGCGTCGATGAGCGCCCGCAGCTCGGCGACCTGGTCGGGCGGGTAGGGATCGCGCCAGCGGTCGCGGTGGTAGGGGTCGTCCTTGGGCGCATAGACGTAGGCGTTGAGCTTGAACCGGCCGTAGAAGTTCAGCTGGTCGAGCCGTTCCTCGTGCGTCCACGGGCTGCCGTAGAAGCCCTCGATCACGCCCCGGTGCCGCATGGCCGGTTGGTCGACGATGCCGACGCCGGCGATCGTCCCGGCGCCACCACCGGCGTTGACCAGCTGGCGCAGGGTCTGCGCGGCGTAGAACATGCCGGCGGCGTCGACGCCCGCCAGCACGACGGCGGACGTGCCGTCCTCACGCGCGAAGGCGGCCAGGGCGTAGCCCTCGGCGGGCAGGTCGCCGGGCACGTCGAGCCCCACGGCGCGGAGCGTGGCGGCGGTGGCACGCTCGTCGATCGCGCCCACCTCGACTCTCAACGGCGCGGGGTCACCCGGTTCGGCCGGCCGTCCCGCTCGCACGTCGGTGGCCCCGGCGGCGCGCAGCGCCTCGGTCACGGCCTCCGTGGTGGCCGCGTCGACTCCGTCGGCCAGGATCACGTCGACGGCGGACGGGACGGCGACGTCGGGACCGAGCCAGCGCATCCCCCGTGGCGTCGGGGTCACGACGGGAAGTGCGTCGTGGCGCTGTTCGAGGACCGGCGCGCTGGAGGGCGGGGTGGTCGTGGTGGTGCGGTCCGGCTCGCCGGCACCGTCCTCGCCGTCGTCGCCCGAGCACGCGCTGGTCCAGCTGGCTGCCACCAAGGCCAGTGCATACCAGGCGATGCCCAGGCGCCGCGCGAAGCCGGAGGGCGAGGTCATTCCGGCCCGACCCCGACCGCCGCCCCTAGCGGCGTCGGTCTTCGACCGACCGGCGGATTCATGAGTCGGAACCTATGACCTCGGGCCCGGCCCCGTGGAACCTATGACCTCGGGGCGTCGACCGGGTCGGCGGTTCCCGCTGGTTCGCCACGGGCCTCGGCGTGGCGTCCGACGGCCCAGGCCGTGGCCTCGCTGGCCAGCGCCGGATGGAAGCGCCAGCGGTGGAGCTGGCGTTCGGTGGCCTCGCCGTCCTCGCCCAGCTCGAGCAGCGTCAGGGCCAGGCGCCGCGCCTGGTCACGCAGGTCGTCGGCGTCGACGGCGGCCGGGGCGCGGTCGACCCAGTGGGCGTGCTCGGCCTGTAGCACCGGCGACAGCCGCCGGACCTGGCGGGCGGTGAGCGGTGGCAGGCGGCGGCGTACCTCGAGCGTGCCGTCGGCGGTGAGGCGGCCGGTGCCGAACTGGCAGCAGCGGGCGATCGTGCGGGGGAAGGCGCTGCTGGAGCCGCGGTAACGGCCGAGCCCGAGGGCGGTGGCGCACTCGTCGAGGTCGAGGGCGTAGCCCTCGGGTGCTCGCTCGAGCCCGTCGACGAGGTGACGCATGAGCCAGGTTGCCGATGGGCCGAGGATTCCGAGCCAGAAGCGTTCGACGTAGCGCGATCGGGGGTCGTAGCCGACCTGGTCGATGACGGGATCGACCCAGGGCAGGACGTGGAGCGAGGGACGGTCGGTGGGGATGTCGCGGGCGTGCATTGCGTCTCCAGTGGACTGCGAACACATGGGCCAGCGGGGAAGTCGTGGGCCGGATCTTCTCACTGTATGTTGTGAAGTTTCAAGTACTCTCATCCCGAGGATAATGTGTCGGGCGTGCAGGCCGACCTCATCGCCCAGGTGCGTGGCTGGATCGACGCCGCCCAGCGGGTCGTGGTGCTCACCGGGGCGGGCATCAGCACCGACAGCGGCATCCCCGACTTCCGGGGGCCCAACGGCGTGTGGACCCGCAACCCCGGGGCCGAGCGCCGGGCGACGCTGCAGAACTACATGTCCGATCCCGCGGTACGGCGGGAGGCGTGGCGGACCCGCATGGATCACCCGGGGTTGTCCGCCCGCCCCAACGCAGGCCACCGGGCGCTCGTCGAGCTCGAGCGGCGGGGCAAGCTCGACACCCTCGTCACCCAGAACATCGACGGGTTGCACCAGGCGGCGGGGTCCGATCCGGCCAAGGTGGTCGAGGTGCACGGGACCATGCATGACGTGATGTGCATGTCCTGCGGTGAGCGGGCACCCATGGAGAAGGCGTTGGCGCGGGTCCGAGCCGGCGAGGACGATCCGCCCTGCCGCTCGTGCGGCGGCATCCTCAAGTCGGCCACGATCAGCTTCGGCCAGAACCTCGTGCCCGAGGACCTGCAGCGCGCCGTCGACGCTGCCCGGCGCTGCGACCTGCTTTTGGCCGTGGGCTCGACGCTGGCGGTGTACCCGGTGGCCGACATGGTGCCCGTCGCCCGTATGGCGGGGGCGCGGATCGTGATCGTCAACGCCGAGGAGACGGCCATGGACGACCTCGCCGATGCCGTCATCCGTGGCTCGATCAGCGAGGTGCTACCGGCGTTGGTCGGCAGCGGCGAGCCGGAGTTGGACGCCAGCCGCTCCTGACTCCTGCCGACACGCCGCCGCCACCGTTGGGGGCCCTGGTGGGCCCGTGTGACTAGCGTGTCGGCCGATGGCTGCGCTGCTGGAGGCTGCGAGGCGCCGCAATCCGTTACCCACGGGCACGCTCGCGGTCGGGGCCGGGTTGCTGGTGGCGGGGTTGTCCGCCTACGGCTTCCTGGCCGTGGCCGACCGGCCGCTGACCAAGGCCGAGTACTCGCCGCTGTCCGCGACCTGGAGCCTGGTGTTCCTCGTCGGCCCCGGCCTGTTCCTGCCGCTCGAGCAGGAGATCAGCCGGGCGCTCGCCGAGCGCCGCACCCGCGGCGTGGGCGGCGCACCCGTGGTCCGCCGGGCGGCCACCTTGGGCGTGGGACTGGGGCTGGCGGTGCTGGTGTTGCTCATCGCCACCGCCCGCTGGTCGGTCGACCATCTCTTCGACCACCAGCTGCTGCTGCTGGTGGGCCTGGCCCTCGGCATCGCCGGTGCGCTGGCCGGGCACCTCACCCGGGGGTGCCTGTCGGGCACCGGCAAGTTCAAGGGCTACGCCACCTACCTCGGCGCCGACGGCTTCATCCGCCTGCTGGGCTGCGTGCTGTGCGCGTTGATCGGCGTCAAGACCGCCGGGTGGTTCGGGATCGCGCTCGGCATCGCCGGGCTGCTGGCCGTGCCGGTGGCGCTGCGGGTCGAGCGGCCCGAGCTGGGGCCAGGTCCCGAATCGGCGATGCGCGAGATCGGCAGCGCGCTGGGCTACCTCTTGGTGGGGTCGCTGCTGGCGTTCGGGCTGATGAACATCGGCCCCGTGATCGTCAAGCTGCTGGCGTCGGACACGCAGGCGGACGCCGCCGGGCGGTTCGTCAACGGCGTGGTCGTGGCCCGCATCCCGCTGTTCCTGTTCCAGGCGGTGCAGGCCGCCTTGCTGCCCAAGCTCTCGGCTCTGTCCACCGCCGGCCGCCTGGGGGACTTCCGCCTGGGGCTCAAGCGGCTGATGGTGGTCGTGTCGGGCTTGGCGGTGGCCGGCACCATCGTCGGGGCCGTGCTGGGTCCGACGGTGGTGGCGATCATGTTCCGCAACGCCGACCTCGGCAGCCGGACGCTCGGCCTCCTGGCGGCCGGCAGCGGCCTGTACATGCTGTCCCTCGCCTGCGCCCAGGCCGTCATCGCGCTCGGGGGTCACCGCGACCAGGCGGTCGGCTGGGGCATGGGGATCCTCGCCCTGACCGTCACGACCTGGTTGGCCAGCGACGAGCTGTTCCTACGGGTAGAGCTGGGTTTGCTGGTCGGCAGCCTGGTGGCGTTCCTGACGATGGGCACGCTGCTGATCCGCCGGTTGCGCGCCTCCGGCCCGTTGACGGTCGACCGGGGCGACTTCATCGAGGCCCTCCACGACGTGCCCATCGAGCCCTGAGGACCGGATCGGGTTGGCCGGCGCCACACGCCCTGGGCAACCCCGCCGGAACAGCCGGTCTGGGCGGATTGTTGAGCAGGTCTGTAGGCTTTTCAGTTGCCGAGAGATCCTGCGAGAGGTTGCCCCATGCCGAGCTTCCGTGAGCTGCTCGCCGCCACCAAGTCCGAGATCCGCGAGGTCGACACCGCCACCGCCGACGAGCTGCGGCAGCGGCCGGGCGCGGTGGTGCTCGACGTGCGGGAGCCCGACGAGTACGAGCAGGGCGCCATCCCCGGAGCTGTGCACATCCCGCGGGGCACCCTCGAGAGCTCGGTCGAGAACCGGGTCACCGACAAGTCGGCACCGGTGATCGTCCACTGTGCCAGCGGCGTGCGCTCGGCGTTCGCGGCCAAGACGCTCACCGACATTGGCTACGAGGACGTCGTGTCGATGACCGGCGGCTTCAACAAGTGGAAGGACGAGGGCCGTCCCTGGGCGGCCCCCCGCAAGCTGACGGCCGAGCAGCGCAACCGCTACCAGCGCCACCTGCTCCTGCCCGAGGTCGACGTCGGCGGCCAGCTCAAGCTGCTCGACGCCCGGGTGCTGCTGCTGGGGGCCGGTGGCCTGGGCTCGCCAGCGGCCCTGTACCTGGCGGCGGCCGGCGTGGGCACGATCGGCATCGTCGACATGGACGTGGTCGACGAGTCGAACCTGCAGCGCCAGATCCTGCACAACGTCGACCGCATCGGCGAGCGCAAGGTCGACTCGGCCAAGAAGACGCTCACCGCCATCAACCC
>DASQUK010000263.1:0-18293 GCA_035641315.1 Acidimicrobiales bacterium
CAGCGGCAACGACACCGACCGCTATGACCTCTCGGCCGACAAGACGGCAGACATCCTCGCCCAAGCCGCGACCACCGACCGAGCCCGCGTCGTCGAGATCGCCCGTCAGGCGATCGCCCGCCACCGCGCCATCACGTCCGCCACCGCATGACACCAGCTGCCCCGCGGCGACGGGCGGCTGCTGGCCTGGATCCGTGCCGGCCTGGTTCTCTACCGAGCGTTCGGATTCGGGTACACCGGACGACGGTGGCACCGGCCAGGCGCCTGACCGTGACGTGCCCAGCCATCCCGGATGCGCTAGAAGGCGACGTCCATCGTCCGCCACATGGTTGGAAACAGGAACAGCGCGAGTCCGAGGGCCACCAGCCCGATCGGACCACCGGTCCTGCGGCTCATCGTGGTGCCAGCGAACGCCGCCAACCCCCAAACCACCACCGCCCCCAGGAAGAACAGTGCCGTCTCCTCGGAGTCCGGCTCAAAAAGCGCAAAGATCATGGGTTCCCCTCCCAGTTCCCCAGTCGTCACTGCCCCTTCTAGCACCCCGACGCTCGCCTGTTTGGGTGAACGCGGCTCGAAGCGGCCGAATCAGACGTGTCCGGGATCGGAATGGTGCGAGCCGCCGCATTCTCCGCATGGCGGGGGGTTTGGTCCGGGGACGCTCGAGATCTGTTGATCTGCGCTCCTTCCGTCCTGCGGTCGACGACAGAGAAGCGGTCGATCTGCACATCATGCAATCATCGGGCGGCTGACGATGCCGACCTCCCCGAACCCGAGCGACGGCTGTCCGAAGCCATCGAGACGCCGAGGCCGAGCGGGTGGGATCCTGGGGGCAGTGAGCCGCTCCGCGCAGAGCCCGAGGCCCGTGCGGGCCCGGCGTGAGCCAGCGCCGTTTCGCCGCGTCGTGCTGCGCCGAGCCAAGCGCCTGAGCCCGCGGCTGGTCCGTGTCACCCTCGCCGGCCCCGAACTCGACGGCCTCACCGTCGACCAGCCGGCGGCCAGCATCCGGCTGCTGCTGCCGTCGCCCGGGGCGAACGAGCTGGTCATGCCAGCCTGGAATGGGAACGAGTTCCTCCTGCCCAACGGCCAGCGACCCTCGATCCGGACGTTCACGCCCTGGCGCGTCGATCCCGAGGCCCTCGAGGTCGAGCTCGGGATCGTCGTCCACGGCGGCGGGGTCGCATCCGAGTGGGCCGCTGGAGCCCGGCCCGGCGATCCGGCGGCGCTGTCGGGCCCCGGGCGCGGCTACGTGATCGATCGTGATGCGCCCAACTTCCTCCTGGCCGGTGACGAGACTGCGATCCCCGCCATGAATCAGCTGCTCGAGGTCCTGCCCGCCGAGCGGCCGGTGCGGCTGCTCATCGAGGTGGCCCACCCTGAGGCCCGGCTGGCGCTGCCTCACCGTGCGGGCGCCGCCGTCGAGTGGTGCGACCTGCCGCCCGCCGCGCCTCCCGGCGACGCGCTCGTTGCCGCCGTCCGCGGCGTGGAGCTGGACCCCGAGACGCGGGTGTGGGTGGCGGGCGAAGCTGCCGCGGTGCAACGCATCCGCCACCACCTCTTCGAGGACCGAGGGCTGCCGCGCGCCCACGTCTCCGCGCGCGGCTACTGGAAACACGGCCGCAGCGGCGACGCTGACGACAACTGACCCAACGCCGGGGAAGCGGGCGGGCCCCGGGCGGCAGACGGGGAGAAGTCGGCCGCCCGGGGTCACTCGCCGAGCCAGCCGGCGGTGCCCCCTCCCCCGGCGGGTGCCGGGGGAGGGGCTGGCCATGCCCGGGCCAGCTCACGCAGCGCGGCGCCGCCGTCGCCCTCGAATGACGAACCGTGCATGACCGCGAGTGTGCGAGGCTCGAGATCGGCCAGGTGTCCGAGGGCCCGCGGCACGGCGTCTCCGGGTGGGACGGTGCGCAGCACGTCCTCGGCGTCGAGCGTCGCCTCGGTCAGGGAACCGCTGGTCATCGCCGGCCCGGGACCGAGTTGGGTGAAGAGGTCGCCGCACAGCAGGGTGCGGGTCGTCTCCTCATAGAGGACCTGGGCCTCGAGGTTGTGCGGCGCGTGCGGTGTCGGCACCACCACGACCCGCCTTCCGCCCAGGTCGACTGCCTCACCCGGCGCCAACGAGCGAGGTGGCCGATCGGCCATGTCCTGGAGCGAGACCCGGCACCCCAGCGCGCCGAAGGCCACTTCGAGCTGCGGTGCCGCCGCCAGATAGTGGTTCATGGCCCCGCACTCGTCGGCCTCGAGGTGCCCGAACGACAGCCACCGCAGCCGCTCGACGGGGACGAGCCGGGCCACTGCCGCCACTGTCTCGGGAAACGTCGTCCGCAGGCCGGTGTGGAACAGCAGCGGCTCGTCGGCGAGCACCAGGAACTGGTTGATCGTCAAGCCATGGGACACGACGACGTCGGGGAGGTAGGTCGAGATGCGGTAGATGCCGTCGGCGACCTCGTCCACCGTGCAGTCGGCCACCGTCGTGCTCCTTTGCTGTGCCCGAGTCGTGCGCCCGCCGGGCCCTGGAAAGCCCCGGGGGCCGCCACCCGCCCGCAGCGCGGCCCCCGGTGCTTCCGCTGGGAGGCACAGGATGACCGAAGTGAATTAGCGGGCACGAAGCGAGCCGAGTGGGCGTTCGCGAGCCGGGCGGGCGCCGCCGACTTAGGGTGGCGGGCAACATGCCTCGCTCGTTTCGGTTCGAGCCACCCGAGCCGCGGCCCGGCGCGCTTACGCGACCGCGGCTGCTGCGGGCCCTGCTCGGCCGCTGGGAGCACCGGGTGACGTCCGTAGTGGGCGGACCCGGCCTGGGCAAGACGACGCTGCTGGCCCAGGCCGTCGCAGAGAACCGGCTCGCGCCCCGGGGCGAGGACGCCTGGATCGGCCTCGACCAGGGTGACGCCGACGGCGTCGTCCTGGCGCGCGACGTGATGGCCGCGGTCAGTGCAGGGCGCGGTGACCGAGCCGCCGGCATGATCCAGGGCACGACGGACGAGGCTCCCGCTCCGGCGACGGTGGCCGACGCCGTGTGGCGACGGGCGCCCACGGCACTGTGCCTGGTGGTCGACGACGTCCACTGGCTGGCGCCCGGTTCGCGGGGCGCCATCTGGCTGACCGCCCTGATCGACGCCATGCCCGCCAACGGTCACGTCCTGCTGTCCGGACGTTGGTCGCCGGCCATGCCACTCGCCCGCCTCGACATGCAGGGTGACGTGCTGCGCCTGTCCGAGGACGATCTGCGCTTCTCGGACGACGAGCTGGCCGGGTTCGCCGCTCTCCGGGGCGTTGCCATTGGGCAGTTGGAGGAAACCGGTGGATGGCCGGCGATGGCAGAGCTGGCGGCCAGCGTTGGGCGCGACCTAGCTGGTGACTACCTGTGGGAAGAGGTGCTCGAACCCCTCGGACCTGAGCGACGCAAGGTGCTGGCGGTGCTGTCCGACCTCGGCGGCGCCAATGAAAGCCTTGCCAGCGCCGCCCTGGGGGGTCCGGTCGATTTGGCGCGGGTGCTCGACGGGGTGCCGCTCGTAGCCCAGGGTGCCGGCGGGTGGCGGGTGCCGCATCCGCTCTGGCACGGGGTGCCGGCGCTGACCTTGGCCAACGACGAGCGGATAGCCGCGCGCCGCCGGGCTGTCGACCACCTGGTCGCGGAGCACCGCTACGACGAGGCCGTGAGGCTGTCTCGCGAGGCCGGCCTGACCGATGTCGTGCCCGGGATCCTGCGAGCCGCCTGCATCGGTCCCCACCGGCCCCCGGGGCGCCAGCTCGAGCGCTGGTTCGCCGACCTGCCCGAGGCTGTGACGGACACGGCCGGTGTCGCCCTCGCTGCCGGTGTCCGTGCTGCCCTGCTCACGCCGGCTGAGGCGACCGAACCACTGCAGACGGCCATCCGGCGGTGCCGCGAGGCGGGCGATGCCGAAGGTGAGTTGGGGGCCATTGCGTTGCTCGGCGAGGTGGCCTGGTGGCGGGGAGACATGGGGCAGCTGGCCGGTGTGCTCGCCCGGGTGGTCGAGCTCGAGGCCGAGGGTCATCCCCTCGCCCGGGCCGTGGCTGCGTTGGGCCAAGCGGTCCTCGCCGACATCGTGGGCGGTGACGACGATGTGCTCGCCCACCTCGATGCAATCCAGCCGGGGGTGCTCGACGAGGGGTGGGAAGCGATGGCCGGCTGGTTGCGCGCCACCACGCTGGCCGGTGGTGGCCGAGCCGCGGAGTCGATCGCCGTCATCGATGCCATTCCCCCGATCGCCGATCCTGCGCTCCAGCTCGCTGTGGAGGGCGCCCGCCTCCAGGCCCGCTGGGCGTTGGGTCAGGTCGACGACGTGGTCGCCGCTGTGCCGTCCATAATCGACCGCTTCGTGGCCGTGGGCGTGCTTCAGTTCGTCCTGGTGAGCCTGGCAGAGGCGGCGTTCGTGCTCGCCTGGGTCGGCGACGTCGAGGGGGCGCAGCGGCTCGTGGCGCGGGTCCGGCGCACCGAGGCGGACGTTGACTTCGGCCAGACCGCCCGTCTCGCACTGGCGGAGGCGGCAATGCTCGTGACAGCTGGCAACGAACCAGCCGCTGCCGACTTGCTCGAGCAGGCCATCGCCATCCATGGCCTCGAAAGCGGGATCAACCGGCGGCCGTGGCGCCGCGGCTTGGCGTTGACCTATGTGCTCGTTCCGTCGGCTCGCGATCGCTGGGATGCGACCGAGCTTCGGGGTCACGTGGCTGAGGCGCGCACGCTCGCCCGGGCGATCGTCGCGCTGAGGGACTGCACGGACCGCACAAGGGGCGGCGTTCGGGACGCCAACGAGGTGCCCGGGCGCCTGCGCGACCTCGACCTGAGCGACGTGTCTCGCGTCCGCGTCGGGCTCCACCATCGGTTCGCCGTCGAGTTGGCGCTCGGCCTCGAGGCGGCCGGCCGGCCCGAGGGCGGGACGCTGCTCGATGCCCTCGGGCCACGGGGCCGCGAGGCCATGCGCGCCGAGGCCGCGACGCGAACGCACCGAGCCAAGCTCGCCAAGTCGCTGCTCGCGGCCGTACCGGCCCCGCCGGCGGACCACACCGAGATCGCCGTACTCGGTCCCCTCGCCCTTGCCCGCAACGGCGAACCCGTGACCGACGGCGACCTCAGGCGTGAACGGGTGCGGGCGTTGCTGGCGTTCCTCGTGAGTCACCGCACGACCAGTCGGGCAGCGATCATGGCGGCGCTCTGGCCCGACCTGGACGAGCGGGCCGCGGCCAACAACCTGCGGGTCACCATGACGTACCTGCTCCGGGTGCTCGAGCCCGGTCGCTCGGCGCGCGAGTCCGCCTACCACGTCCGCGTCAATGGCCAAGCCGTCAGGCTCGTCACCAGTGACTGGCTACGGGTCGACGTCGACCGGTTCCAAGAGCACGTGGCGGGCGCCGCACGGGCCGAGGCCGACGGCACGCCGTCACTGGCGCTCGAGCACAACCTGGCCGCCGTCGCGCTCTACCGGGGCGAGGCGCATGAGGGCATCGCCGATTCTGACTGGATCGCGCTCGAGCGCGAGTACTTCCGCGGCCGCTTCGTGGGCGCGGCGACCCGGGCCGGCGAGCTGTTGGTCGGCCGGGGCGAAGTGGACGAAGCGGAGCGCGCGGCCCGGCGTGCGGTCGAGGTCGACCCGTGGGCCGAGGACGCCTACGCCGTGCTGGTCTTGGTGGCGCTGGCCCGAGGTGACCGCTCGGCCGCCCGCCGCACCCTCGACCGGGCCCTGGCCGCCCTGGCCGACCTCGGGGTCGAGCCGTCCGAGGAGACCCGCCGCCTCCGGCGCCGCGTGCGGGGCAGAGGTCGCGAGACGGCCTGAGACGAGGGATGGCCGGGAGCCAGCGCCGTCACCAGCTTCGTGGCGAGCCCCAGCCCAACACGGCACTTGCCGCGCCGGCCGCGCTGCAGAGCTACACGGTCGTGTTCTGGTGGTCGGCCGGCATCCTTGCCGCCGGCGCTGTCACAACTCGGCTGCTGTTCCTCTCGGGCGCCGTTGCCGCTGCACCTCCGGCGGACGCACGGCCGGCCCCGTTCACCGAGCAGCGGCTACCGCCCGCCGAGGGACCGATCGACCTACCGTCGCCGGGACCACGGTCCCCGACGCCGGCGTGTCATCCGTCATGCCGGGAATGTGGCATCCGGCGCTGTCCGGCAACCAAGTCGGGACGATGCTGGCTCCGGTTACCGGAAGACCGCCCCCCAACGCACCGTAGTGACGCGGGCGCGGCCACAACGCTCGGAACAGGAGGACCGATGCGAGCGATGAGGCGGAACCTCAGCGCCGTCGCTATCGGCGCGAACCCAACACCGTCCACGCGGATGGCGGGCGGCAGCGGCTGCGGGAGGACGTGAAATGACGGCCATCCTCCTTCTGATCTCTGCGCTGTCGCTTGTGGTGTCGGCGGCCGGTGTGATGTGGATTCGGGTTGTGGCGGTGGCCGAGCGGCGCCACGAGTGGAACCTCCCAGACGACATCCGGCAGAGGCGACCGGGAGCGATGACCCGCGGCCGGTGACCTCGTGACCAGGCTCCGGGCGGGGGACGGGGTCTAAGCCGTCCGCGACCCGGCGGCGCCGATGAGGGTCGAGGCGAGGATGCCGAGTGGTAGCGCGCCCCAGTACGACACGCTGACCCCGGCGTTACCGAGGAAGAGCATGAGGAGCCACGTAGCCGGGAACGTGGCCACGAGGAGCAGGATCAAACCGGCTAGCAACGCAGCGATCATCTGACCTCCCTGAGGATGATGGCCCCGAGGCATAGTGGATCCACTCGCACAGTTGGTGGATCCCCGGCCCTTGGCTCCGTGGTCCTTCGCGACGAGGACAGCGAGCGCGCAGCTTCCCGACGGCGGCGGCTTCGCCGGCTGACCCGCGCCGACAGGTGGGCTCGAGGTCACATTTGTCCAAGACACCTCACCCGGCCGCTTCGTAGCGTGCCTGTCATGGCCGAACAAATGCCGCGCACCGACCAGGACTACGGCTCCCGGGATCTCGCGGTCCGAGCCCCCGCGGGCAATGTGTGGTCCTTTGGCACGTACCGGCCCACCCTCACCCCGGCCTGAAAGCAGGACGATCGATGTCAGACCACGACGTTCGGAAGCGAGCGCCCGTCGTCCTCGCACCCGATGGGGGGCGACGCTACGACATGGGGCCGATTCGAGCCGTCTTCAAGGCCGACGGCACCGAGACCGCCGACGGGTACTCCATCTCGGAGTGGTGGCTCCAGCCGAACACCACCGGCCCGGGCGCCCACGCGCATCCCGAGGACGACGTGTTCTACGTCATCGAGGGCACCATGGCCGTCCTCGTCGGAGACGAGTGGATCGACGCACCGAAGGGATCGTTCGTCCTGATACCCGGCGACACCACCCACGACTTCGAGAACCGGGGCGCCACCCCGGCGGGCGTCCTCAACTTCTCGTATCCCGGTGGCTTCGAGCGGCATATGCCCGGCATCGTCCAATGGTTCATCGACAACCCACCGGGCGACGCCGGCAGGTGACCCAGGCGCCGGGCACCAATCGCGCTAGATGTGACAGAGTGGGGCGTGGTCGAGGGGGGCGGCCCGCCGGCTGGCTGTCACGCCGTGACACCGCGCATCGTGATCGCCGACGCCGCGACCCGGGTCGAGCTCCCGTCACGAAAGGAGGGGGGATGGAAACCTTCGGTCAGGCGTACCCCGCAACGCTGGATGTGGATAGGGCAGAGCGGATCACCAACTGGCGCCCAATCGTGCAGTGGCTGCTGGCGGTCCCGCATGGGGCGATCGTCAACGCGCTACAAGATCTGTCTGGGGTCGTTGCCATTATCAGCTGGTTCGTGATCCTCTTCACCGGCAAGCTCCCCGAGGGGCTGGCCAACCTACAGTGCCTGATCATCCGTTACGGCAACCGGACGTACGCGTACGCGGGTTTCTTGCGGGAGGAGTACCCGCCGTTCGCCTTCGAGACCATGGCCCCGGCCGATCCGGCCAGCTACCCGCCGGTCCGCACCGGCTTCGTGCCGGAGCTCGAGGATCGCAACCGGCTCACGGTGGGGTTCCGGATCATCCTGGTGATCCCGCAGGT
Organism: Acidimicrobiales bacterium; assembly: GCA_035641315.1. Classification (GTDB taxonomy): domain Bacteria; phylum Actinomycetota; class Acidimicrobiia; order Acidimicrobiales; family VFJN01; genus DASQUK01. The sequence goes on from DASQUK010000263.1 coordinate 8,040, forward strand.
AATCGTCCTTGCCGTCCTCGTGGTCGCGGCGTTGGTGGCGTGGGTCATCGCCTTCTTCGCGGTGCTGTTCACCGGCCGCTGGCCGGAGGGGTTGCGCAGCTTTGTCGTGGGCGTCCTGCGCTGGGGCACACGAGTCAGCGCCTACCTTCTCTTGCTCACGGACAAGTACCCGCCGTTCAGCCTCGAGTGATCCCGTGAGCTCGCGGTGGCCGTGTCGTCGATCACCGCGCTGACTGGGAGTAGATCCATGAACGCGACACGTGTTGTCCACCGAGACTTCAGGTGCTGGTCATCTCAGCTTCGGCGCCTGGACATGGGCGCCGCCTACGTTTCTGTCGCCCATCAACGGTCTGACATCGAGGAGAACCGATCATGGAGGCGTTCCTCCAGTCTCTGCTCGTGTCGGCAGTGCTTCTGGTGGCCGAGTTGGCCATCAAAGTGCTGTTGCAGCAGCTCCGCCCCTCGCTCGGCCGCGCCGTGTGAGGTCGGGCCGGGCTCACGTGCCGGTGGGCCCGCCCAAATGCCCGAGATGCCTCTATCCGTGACTGCACCGCCGCGCCATGATGGGCGGGCGGGCGTTGAGGAGAGGAGTGCGTCATGGACGAGCTGCTATTCGTTGCCGTTCCCGTCGCGCTCGTGGCTGCCGCTGCGGCCCTGGTCAAGCCTGCACGGGAGCGGGCGGTGCCCGTCGCCAAGGCTGTCGGGCGGGCCGGCGTCGGGGTGGCCGAGGTGACAGCGGCTGGGGCACGGGGCATCGTCGACGCCGCCATCCACGGTGAGTCCAGGCGGTCCGAAGCACGGCCTGGCGGAGGCGAGAGGCCACCGACGACGGCACCGTCAGGTCGCACTCGGCGCAGGCCGGCCAAGGCATCTTCGGGCCGGTCGGGTGGCCGGTCGCCAGCGTCTGCCACGAGCTAGCGCCACCGGGTGACCGTGGTGCTGCGGCGGACGGCTGCCGGGAGAACGCGTTCGGCACAGTGCGGATCGAGCCTGTAAGGCCGGTTCTGCGCGTGGAGGTCGTTGAACTCCGACTGTTGTTCTGAGAGCTCGTGCGACGCCGGAACCGTCTCGAGCTGGTCCGCTTGGTGGCCGCGTCCCCATCCGATTCTGGTTCCTAGCTCGCTCGGCCGTCATGGGCCGCGGTGAAAGCCAGGATTACCTCGGCAAACGAGCTCGGGTCGAAGGCGAACGCGAGATGCCGCTGTCCCGCGAGCCCGCGAAGCTCGGCCTTGGGGAACCGTTCGGCGACCTCGCCAGGGGCACGAAGACTCGACAGGTCCGTCTCCTCGCCATAGAGGTAGAGGGTCGGGACGTTCGGCGGGTCAAGCGCCGTTAGCTGATCGACTCCCTCGTCGAGGCCGGCGCGCAGCTCGCGTGGGAACAGCGGGACGCTCTCACGGAGCCTGGCCCACACCGGTTCCAGCGATCTGAGGGCCTCCTGCTCGTGCTCAACGATCCCGACGGCAGGGAACAGTGTGTCGAGGGCTCGGTCGGGGTCGCCGTCATCGAGGGCGGCCTGCATGGCATCAATGAGGGTTGGGTCGAACGCTTCCAGCGCAAGCGGCGGCTCGTACAACACGAGCGACCGCAACGACGGCGTCTGCGTGGCCGCGAGGAGGCTGTACAGCGCGCCGCCAGAGTGGCCGACGAGGTGGACGCCGTGACCTGCGGCGGCGACGACCGCCAGCACATCGTCCACCTCGCGCTGCAAGCTGTAGTCGGGGCTATCGCCGCTGCCACCCCGTCCCCGACGCGAGTAGACCCACACGGAATGCCGCTCGGCGAGCAGGCCCTCGATGAGCGCGAAGGTGTCGAGGTCCCCGATGGCGCCATGGACGAGTACGAGCGGCGAACCGCTACCCGACCAGCGTGCTGCGAGCGTGGTTCCGTCGGCAGAGGTGATCGTCGTGTCGGGCATGTGGCCTCCTCATCTCCCGAAGTGGCGACCGCGGCTGGAGCGGAACTCGGCCATGAGGGTCATGACGGAGATCGGGTCGACGGCCACGTCGGCACCGAAGTCGTGATAGACGGCGTTGACGTTGGCGACCAGCCGCTCCGGTTCGCGCAGGTGCGCGCAGTGGCCGAGGTCCAGGTCGCCGGCCGCTTCGAGCGGGCTCATGCCGGCGTCGAAGCGTGTCCGGGCTTCGGTCGCGAGATGTTCGAAGTAGCCCTTGAGCGTGGCGACGGCCTCGAGGTCGGTGACCGGGCCGTGGCCGGGGACGATGGTTTCGATCCCGTCGAGGTCGAGGATGCGCTGGCAGGCGGCGATCCAGTTGGTGACCGGTCCGGCCCACACGATGGGGTGGCCGCCGTGGAAGACGATGTCGCCCGTGAACACCACGCCGGCGTCAGGGACGTGGACGATGACATCTCCGGCGGTGTGGGCGGGACCGACCTCGATGAGGTGCACCGGCCGGTCGCCGATCGTGACCTCGAGCTCGCCAGCGAAGGTTCGGGTGGGTGCGACGAGCTCGATCCCGTCGAAGTGGTAGCCGCCGAAGATGTCGAGCACGAAGGCGCCGGTGTCGCCCATGTCGGGCGCGGCCCGCATGAACTCGGCAAGCGCCGATGGGGGCAGGTCGGCGAGCTCGGCCGCCGAGGCGGCCGAGGCGATGATCTCGGCGCCGGCGAGCAGGGCGTTGCCGTAGCAGTGGTCCCCGTTGGCGTGGGTGTTGACGACGGTGGTGATCCGCTCCGCCGCCGGGGTCGCCCGGCGCAGGGCGGCGACCATTTCGGCGCTGAGCTCGAGGTCGAACAGGGTGTCGACCAGCAGCGAGGTGTTGCCGTCACCGCTGGCGATGAGCCCGGCGTTGGAGCGGCCCCACCCGCCGTCGGGTTGGAGGTAGGCCCACAGCCCGTCCCCTACCTCGTGGGCGCCCCTGGTGTACGGGATGGACGGAGCCATCACCCCGCCTTGATGATCCGGTTGCGGAGAACCCCGATCCGGTCGACCTCGAGTTCGACGACGTCGCCGGGGTTGAGGAACCGGCCCAGCTCGAGGCCACAGCCCCCTCCCACCGTGCCCGACCCCAGGATCTCACCCGGGTACAGGGTCTCTGAGCGGGACACGAAGGCGATGATGTCCTCGAACCGGTGATGCATGGTGCCCGAGTTGCCTCGGCTCCACTCCTCGCCGTTGACGCGGGCCACCATGGTCAGGTCATAGGGGGCCCCGACCTCGTCGGCGGTCACGATCCACGGCCCGAACACGTTGCCGGTGTCGAAATCCTTGCCCTTGGCCGGTCCCAGCTGGCCCTCCATCTCGGTGGCCTGGGCGTCCCGGGCCGACACGTCGTTGAAGATCGTGTACCCGAAGATGTGAGCGGCCGCGTCTTCCGGTGCGATGTCGACCCCGCGCGTGCCGATGACACAGGCCAGCTCGAGCTCGTAGTCCAACAACTGGGCATAGGCCGGCCAACGAACGTCGGCGTCGCAACCCACGACCGAGAGCCGGTTGGCCTTGTAGTAGATCGGTTGCTGGTACCAGACGGCCGGGATGTCCACGTGCCGACCGGTGAGCCGCTCGGCCGTGGCGAACGCCCCCTTCAGGTGCTCCTCGAAGGCCAGGAAGTCCCGGATCTGGGGTGGCACCGGCATCGGCGCCAACAGCGTCACCGCCGACCGGTCGAGCATCGCCTCGTCCGGCGCCTCCTCCGCGAGCTCCCGGACCAACTCGAGGGCGGCCTCGCCGCCCTCGATCAACGCCACCATCGACTCCAACGCGGGCGACTCGCCCCCCCGGACCCGCCCATGGGCCGAGCCCAGATCCAACAGCCGGCGCCCACCGTTGAGGACCGCCGCCACGCCTTCACGCCCATCACGACCGCGAATCGTCGCCAGCTTCACCGTCGGCCGCCTCTACTCCTCACTGTCACAGGAACGACCGGGCTGGCACCGGAGGGTTTGACCGTGCCCGACCGTCTCGAGGATCCCGTTCATCTCAATCACGTCACTGGTCATGACTTCCTTCCATTGCTCTCGAGCACGATGTGCAGCGCCTCGAGGAACGCGTCCGGCTGCTCGATGGCAGGGTCGTCGCGGGCGTTCTCGATCACGTGCAGCGGCCAGCCGTAGCAGACGCTGGCCGCCTAGGCGACGCTGAGCCGCACGCCCAGGTCATGTCGACCCTAGATGAGGTTCGTTGGAACGGCGATCCGGTCCAGGAACTCTCCCTGCAGCAAGACGATCGGCGGGCCATCGGGAGCTTCGGGAGGCCTCCGGCTCCGGGTTGCCGCCCGTCCGGCCTGGGCTTCGGCTCCCTGTGAACACGCGCCAGGCCGTGCGCGGCCGCATCAGGTGCTGAGGCGGTGACACCATCCCGCTCACCTCGAGGAATGTCTTCGCCACGACTGGGTCGCGGTTGGCGACCCGGAGGAGACGGTTGACGTAGGCGTTGGTCAGCCGCCATCGGACCGGCCGTGGTCCCTCCACGCCAGGGTGGCCCAGGTCGGCGCCGGTGGACATCATCCACGCCTCGTCGACGGTTCGCTTCGTGCGCTGGAAGAAGCGTTGGCCCACCCGGTCCAGTCCGTGCCGGTCGAGGACCTGGCCGAGGACCCTTGCTTCGCTGATGGCGACGGTCATCCCCTGGGCGTAGACGGGGCTGAACGAGCACACGGCGTCGCCGGTCACGACAAACCGACCGGGGAAGCGCCGGAGGCGGTCGTATCGACGGCGGAGATAACTGGGGAACCCACCGGTCGATGCGTCCCCGATGGGTTGGGCCGAAGCCGCGACTTCGTGGAGGTCACTCGCCCACAGCGTGCCTGCGTAGTCGACGAACCCGTCGAGGTCGGCTGGGGGACGCTCTCCCAGGACGCCAACAAGGGTCACGAGCCACCGATCGCCCTCGACCGCCAGCAACAGCCCGCCGCGGCGCCCGCCGGGAGGGACGGTCACCGCGACATGTCGGCAGCCGTCGAGGTCCTCGGGCTGTCGTCGAAACAGGCGGGTGGTGTAGTGCACCCCGACCTGGAGTCGCTCCTGGTCGGGCGCCACGTACCCGAGGTCAGTCACCCACCGTGGGGTGCGCGAGCTGCGCCCGGTGGCGTCCACGACAAGGTCTCCGGCCACGGTGTCCTCAGCGTTCGGGTCCCGTGACAGGAGCCGTACCCCAGTGACTTGGGACCGGTCAGGAGTAGTCGACAATCCGACCGCGTCCTGCTCCTCCCGGAACCGGACCCCGGCCAGGGCCTGCACCCGTTCACGGACGACCGCCTCGAGGAGGGGGCGGGTCGCGCCGAGTATCTCCAGGCCGGGATCATCGACCAGCAGACACCCGTCCGCGATGCGGAAGCGGAACTCCGTCGCGTCGATGAAATGAGCGTCGCGCCGCCGCAGGTCGTCACCGATCCCAGGGAGTAGGTCCGACAGGGCCGCCCCTCCTGCAGGCAGCAGCAGGTGGGCGTGCCGTCCCTGTGGGACTCCGTCGCGCTGCTCCCCAGACTGGGGCAGGACATCACGGTCGATGATCGTCACTCGATGGAACCGCTCGGCCAGGGCCGCGGCGGCTGCCAGGCCCGCCAGGCTGGCGCCCAACACGATCGCGTGCTCGCCCACATGGGTCATCGCTGCCCTGCCTCTCACCGATCACGGTCGCGAGCTCGCACGCCCGGTCTGCGGGCATCCCAATACCGGTGTTGAACTCGGTGCCGAGAACCGATTCGAGGTCGCGTCGTTCGCCCGGTCGTCACCCGCGTCGTTCCGGCGATGATGGCCAAACCGGGAGCCTCCCGCATCGCCCGGATCCACCAACTTCGGGCCCATCCCGGCGTGGTCATTTCTGACTACGCCCGGCGGGTCAGACCAGATCGTGCTCGAAGGCAAAGGCGCTGGCCGCGGTGCGCGAGGACACGCCCAGCTTGGCCAGGATGTTTTGCACGTGTCGGGCGACGGTGTGCTCGCTGATGACCAGCGCGACGGCGATCTCGCGGTTGGTCTTGCCGGTGGCCACGAGGGCCAGCACCTCGAGCTCGCGCCTGGTCAGCCCCATCGGAGCTCGCGATCCTGCAGCTGTCGAGAGCGCGCGGATCCGGGCAAGGTCCGGCGCTGCAGCGAGCTGTTCGAAGACAGCACGCGCAGCATCCAACTCCATCGTTGCCGTGTCGCGATCCCCGAGTCCCCGGCACGCCAGCCCGATCAGCACCCGGACCCGAGCGGCTTCATATGGTGCCTCAAGGTCCCGCCAGATCGCGCATGCCCGGCGCAGCACCGCCAGCGCGGCACCGGAGTCGCCCTCACCAAGGAGGACGGCCCCCGTTGCTTGGCCGGACATGGCGTGCAACATGGGCGCGCCGAGGTCGTCGGCGATCCGCGCCAGTTCATCGGCAGCCGCGCATGCCGCACCGGGATCGTGGGCGGCCAGCACGATCTCGACGAACGCGGCCAGAACCGTGGACCGAGCGACCCGGTCCCGCGCCTCGTCCACCACCGAGCGGATCGCCGCCGCCGCCGCGTCGACCTGACCCTGGGCCAACCGGAGCAGCGCCAGGCCGGGCTGCGGATCTCGCCCCCACTCGCCAGCCTGGCGGTACGCGTTCTCTGCCTCGGCGAACTCACCGCGGAGCCGGTGCAGCTCAGCCTGCTGATAGAAGGCCATCCCGACCGCCGGCCGGCCAGCCAGCCGCTCGCAGGCCCGCTTCGCCTCGTCCGCCGCCTCCCCCCACGCGCCGTGAAACCGCATGATCTCAGCTCGATACACCAGGCACTGACCCCGGTATGCCACCAGCCCGGGCTGCGAATCGCACCAACGGGTCAGCGCCGCCGTCCACTCCTGGGCCCGGGCCAGATCGAATACCTCCTGGCATGCCTCGATCACCGCGCAGTAGACGAGCCCGGCGAAGATCGGCGACACCTCCCCGGCCGTCACCGCGACCATCACCTCATCGAGTAACGCCACCCCGGCCGCGGTCTCACCCAACCGGATCAGAGCCCGGCCCTGGCCCATCCGGGCGAACGCCGTCAGGTCGGAATCGCCGAATCGGACGCCGATACTGGCCGCCCGCTCGAACGTGGCGCGGGCCGCCGCGGGGTCGTGGTCAATGGACTGAATCGCCACCGGGACGAGCAGATATCCCCGCTCCACACCGTCGTGAGCCGCCTCGTCGAGAAGACGCTGAGCTCGTGCGAGCCATCCGCCGCCCCGGGCCATCTCGCCCCTCACCAGAAGTCCCTGAGCGAGCCAGCCCGCGCACCGGGCCGCTCTCACCGCATACCCCAGCCGCAAGCACTCCTTATGGGCCCGGGCCCATGCGTCGTCGCTCTCGCCATCCGCGCCGACCAGGTACGCCGCCATCGCCAGCCGCTCCAGATCGTCCAGTTCGAGCGCCGCCTCCCGATCCGCGGCCGACAACTCGGCGAACGCCTCGCCCCACGCCCGTCGCCCGAAGAAGTCACGGCCACGATCCAACGCGTGAGCCACCGGCACAGTCTCCCTCGTCTGGCCGTACCTCGCAGTCGATGGCCTCAAGCGACCATCGAGCGTGCGAGTCGGCCCGGCGCGGTTCGCAATCGAGGCCGGGCCGCCGCGCTCGACGGTAACGACTTCTGGTTTGCCAACACCGTGATCCTCGTGCCTCGCGGTGCCCTGATGGCGCCGAGCTGATTGTGCAGCTCTGCCAGCGTCCTGGCCACCTCGAGCAGCAGTTCGACAAGGCGTTCGGCGTCGACACCAACGTGTTCTCGACCTCGACGGCCGATCCCGAGCTCGCCGTGCCGGCCCGCTCCGCTGAAGTCCTGCTGGCTACACGAGCGATCCGAATGACAACTAGGCCGACGCGCTAGAGCCAGGCGCTCCGCGGAAGTCATGACCGAGGACGTCAGTGCGGCGCCCTCCGAGCACTGATCAGGGGGGTCTGGTCAGCTGGCTTGCTGGCCGGCGACGGGGAGTGGCTCGGCGAGGTGTGCCTCGAACGGGGCGACATCAACCGCTGACGTATCCCCCGGCCGCCGGGCAGGAAATCATCCCCGTCCGGGTCCTGCCACGATTCAAATAGGTTCGGGTGTGAACAGCCCACGCGGCCAGGAGAACCGATGGACCAGCCAGTCAACCCCGACGAGCGCGACCCGTCGGTCACGGGGGTGGCCGCCGTCAGCCTCGTAGCCGGGCTGGCATGCACACTGGCCCCCGCCGTGACAGCGCGCCTTGCCGGCATCGACGCCACACCCGGCGTGGTGCGCGCGGTTGGCTTGGCGGACCTGGCCCTGGCGCTGGGCCTGTACGTCGGGCGGCCGTCCTGGCCATGGCTGCTGGCCCGCGCCGCCTCGAACCCAGCCATCGCCGGCGTGTCGCTGGCGTCGGCCCGATCCCGACGCGCCCGTCTGCTCGCTGCCAGCCTTGCGGTCGCCACCGCCGCCGACCTCCGGACCGTAGCCCGGCTCCGCGCCGCCCACCGCTGACCGGCTGGCGACCCAGCGCGCCCGCCGCAGAGAACCGGCTCTGGGGGTCCTGATCGACACCTCACCGCGCCATCGTGAGCGCGTAGTTCGGGAGCTTCGGCGCTGCTCTGTGACGCTGACGTTGGTGCGAGCGCGACCTGGCACGTCGCGATCCAGCACGTCGGGGACGGCTCAACAGCGGACGGCGCGCGGTCTACCGCCGAGCTGCCCGAGCGGGCTCGCTGCCTTGGAGGCAGCTGTCTCCCGGCGGAGTCTCGCGGTCGCGACGCCATCCGCCGCCACCAGGCGGCAGCGATGTACGAGAGCAGGGAGACGATCCTGTCGCGCGTGACAACACGGGCTGCGCCTCTGGGCGCGAGCTGATCCGCCTGTCGTCGACGCCAACGCAGCGCGATTGGGCGAAGTCACGACCCGAGGCGCGGGCCACCCGCGGTTGGGGGTACCGTTCGCGGCCGTGGGCGCTCTGGTCGCGATCGAGGAGCGCAAGAAGCTCCTGCGCGACGTGTGGCTGTTCCACGGCGCCAGCGACGAGGAGCTCACGATGCTGGCGGAGCTGGCTTACGAGGTCACGGTCGGGGCGCAGGTCGACATCGTCAGCGAGAACGAGTTCGGCGATGAGCTGTTCCTGGTCGTGGACGGCCACGCAGCGGTGACTCGAGGTGGGGTCGACCTCGGCGTGCTCAACGCTGGTGATTTCTTCGGTGAGATGGCGATGCTCGGCACCGGAGTGCGGACGTCCACCGTGCGATCGATCGTGCCGATGACCCTGCTGGGCCTACGAGCGGAGCACTTCGACGAGGTGCTCGCGTCCGATCCCATGATCGCCCGGCGGGTTCTCAGCGAGGTGGTGAGGCGGCTCGAGAAGACCGACCGCCATCTGGCCGAGCTCGAGGGCCGCCACCGCTCAGGCTGATCGCGGCGCCGTGGCGACGACGGATCAAGCCGGTCGACCCGCCCTGTGGCGTCGTTTGGACGACACACGGCGAGAGGCCGCCGGTTTATGGTTCGCGGCATGGCGCAACTCGGCTCGGCAGAGCGAGCGAGGCTTCCCGACAGCGCCTTCGCCTACATCGATGCGCGCGGTCGCCGGCGGCTACCGATCCATGACGCCGGCCATGTCCGCAACGCGCTCGCTCGCTTCAACCAGGTCGCGTTCGAGGACGACGCCGCTCGCGACCGTGCGCGCAAGCGGCTCCTCAACGCAGCCAAGAAGTTCAAGATCGTGCCCGTCGGGTTCATCACCAACCAGCTGCAGTCCGAGCGCGATCTCGGGCGCCGGACCGACGAACCGATCCGTCTGCCTTCGGGCTTCGTGACGATGTTGCTCACCGACATCGAGGGATCGACGGCGCTGGTCCACCGCCTCGGCGACGACTACGGCGACCTGCTCGAGCGGGTCAGGGCCCTCTTGCGCGACAGCGCACTCAGGTCTGACGGCCATGTCGTCGAGACGCGCGCCGACGAGTTCTTCGCCGTGTTCGAGCGACCGGCGGCTGCGCTCACCACCGCCTTGACGGTGCAGCGCGAGCTTCGCGCGAGGGCGGCGGCCGGTGACGAGGATGTACGCGTCAGGGTCGGGGTCCACAGCGGCTACCCGACGCTGGCCAAGGGGAACTACATCGGCATGGCCGTGCACACCGCGGCACGGATCTGTGGCGTATCGCACGGAGGACAGATCGTCGTGTCCGGCGACTTCCGTACTGCGATCGGCGTCCCCCTGCCGAACGCCGTGCGCCTACGAAAGCTCGGCACGTACGCGCTGCGCGGCCTGCCGGACGACGTCGAGCTCTACCAAGTCGCCGCCAAAGGCCTCCCCAGCCGCTTCCCACCGCTCAGGATTTCGCATTAGCGCTGGGC
>DASQUK010000264.1:0-6248 GCA_035641315.1 Acidimicrobiales bacterium
TCCGCGGGCGTCATGGCCGCGGCCGCGTACTCGGCTGCGCTCCGCCCGGCCCGCTGGCCGAACACCAGCAGGTCCGACAGCGAGTTGCCGCCCAGACGGTTGGCCCCGTGCATGCCACCCGCGACCTCGCCCGCGGCGAACAGACCCGGCACGGTGGACGCCTGGGTCTCGGCGTCCACCCGCACGCCACCCATCATGTAGTGGCAGGTCGGCCCGACCTCCATCGGCTCCTTGGTGATGTCGACGTCGGCCAACTCGATGAACTGGTGGTACATGCCCGGCAGCCGGCGCGTGATGTACTCAGCGTCACGCCGGGTGGCGATATCGAGGTACACGCCGCCGTGGGGACTGCCCCGACCCTCCTTGATCTCGGTGTTGATGGCCCGCGCCACCTCGTCGCGAGGCAAGAGATCAGGTGTCCGCCGGGCGCTCCTGTCCGTGTACCACCGGTCGGCCTCCTCCTCGGTCTCGGCGGTCTCGGCCCGGAACATCTGAGGGATGTAGCGGAACATGAATCGCTCACCGAGCGCGTTGCGGAGCACCCCGCCATCACCCCGGACCCCTTCGGTGACGAGGATGCCGCGCACAGACGGCGGCCACACCATCCCCGTCGGGTGGAACTGGACGAACTCCATGTCGATGAGGTCGGCGCCGGCCCACAGGGCCAAGGCGTGGCCGTCACCGGTGTACTCCCAGGAGTTCGATGTCACCTTGTAGGCCTTGCCGACCCCACCCGTGGCCAGAACGACCGCCGGAGCACGGAACACGACGAAGCGGCCCGACTCCCGCCAGTAGCCGAGGGCGCCCGAGATGCGGTCCCCATCCGTGAGCAGCCTCGTGATCGTGCACTCCATGAACACCTCGATCCCCGCCTGGATCGCCCGGTGCTGGAGGGTGCGGATCATCTCGAGCCCCGTCCGGTCGCCCACGTGGGCCAGCCGGGCATAGCGGTGACCGCCGAAGTCGCGCTGGAGGATGCGGCCGTCCGCGGTGCGGTCGAACAGGGCGCCCCACTCCTCGAGCTCGAGCACCCGCGCGGGGGCCTCCTGGGCGTGGATCTGTGCCATGCGCCAGTTGCCGAGCATCTTGCCGCCCCGCATGGTGTCCCGGAAGTGGACCCGCCAGTTGTCCTCCGGGTAGACGTTGGCCAGCGCCGCGGCGATCCCGCCCTCGGCCATCACGGTGTGCGCCTTGCCGAGCAGCGACTTGCACACCACAGCCGTCCTCGCCCCCTGAGCGGAGGCCTCGATGGCGGCCCGGAGCCCGGCCCCGCCGGCCCCCACGACAACCACGTCGAAGGTGTGGGTCTCGTAGTCGGCCATCAGAAGAACCTCGGATCGTGGATGGCGCCCGTGGCCACGAGCCGGACGTACAGGTCGGTGAGGGCCACGCCGGCGAGGCTCACCCAGGCGATCGGCATGTGGCGGGCGTTGAGGGACGAGACGAATCCCCAGAGCCGATAGCGGCGGGGAGACCGCGAGAACACATCGACATGGCCGCCGCACAGATGGCGGCACGAATGACAAGACAGGGTGTAAGCGGCCAACAGCAACGCGTTGACCAGCAGGATCACAGTGCCCAGGCCCATGCCGAACCCGTCAGGGAAGTCGAACGCCCTCAGCCCATCCCAGAACAGGATGATGGGGAACGGAAGGGTCAGGTAGAAGAAGTACCGGTGAACGTTCTGGAGGATGGCGGGAAACCGGCTCTCACCGGTGTAGCGAGCTCGTGCGTCTCTGACCGCGCAGGCCGGCGGGGACCAGAGGAAGGCTCGGTAGTAGGCCTTCCGGTAGTAGTAGCAGGTGAGGCGAAACCCCAGCGGAATGGGAAGGATCAACAGGGCGGGTGAGAGATTCCACCAATCGCCCACGAGGTCCCAGGTGGTGTGTTGGCAGTTGGCCGCCAGGCAAGGCGAATAGAACGGTGAGAGATACGGGTCGACGTAGTAGTCGGCGTTGACGAAGGCCGCCCAGGTGCCGTATACGACGAAAGCACTGAGCACGACGGCCGTCAGGAGCGGAGGCACCCACCAGGCGTCGGTCCTGAGCGTCACGTTTACGGACGTCATCGCCTACTCCAGCTGCTGTTCTGGTTCCTCGGGTCGCGGTTGAAGGTCGGCGCGGCGAATCGTGCGCACACAGGCGTTCCACCTGAGCAGCGCCTCGTCGTCTCCGTCAGGACGGATGGCGGCCGCCTTCTCGAAACAGTCCATCGCCTCGCGGAAGGCGTCGTAGGCGGACGCCCGAGCCATGCCGCGGCGGAGGTAGGCCCAGGCCTGTCGCTCGCGAACGATCCCGCCGTAGTAGTTGCGCTGATATTCGTCGGCCAGACGGGCAAGATACGTGCCCGCCCGCCGAGCGCCCAGGGGAGCGCCGACCGTGCCGAACTGATCGGTGAGCGCCAGGATCAGCATCACCAGGGCCTTCTGGTTGTCGCTCTCAGCTTCGAGGATGTCGAGGCAGATGCTCTCGGCTTGCTCAGGCTCGTTCAACAGCCGATAGCGCTCCGCCTTCTCCAGTGCCCTCGGGATGGAGGCAATCGAGATCGGCTTCAGGTTGAAGGGCTCGGACATGACGTCCCTCCCCATCGCGGCCGGACGCCGACGCGTCCGCCAACTGCGCATGGTAGGAGGCGTGGCGCCTGCGCGCGAGAGGACCCCACGACAGTCCGATGCCCATGATCCGTTTGCCTCTACACCGCGCAGGGTGCGCGGCTAGCACGATGAGGTCGACGTCGGGGCCACGGACGTCCCGGTGCGCCGCGCCGGGGCCGTGGGTCACGCCGCAAACGTCGGGGTGGAGCGCGACCGCACGGAGCGACTAATCGTGCGTGAGCGTGTACGACAGGGGCGTGGCCACCGAGCGCAGCGATCATGTGGTACACGCGGGGCGGGCGCCGACCGGGCGGAAGCGGTGGGGCGTCCGGCTGGGAGCGGCCGGCGCCGGTTCCGCTGTGGCCCTCGCGTTCCCGCAGTCGGGCCTGTGGTGGTGGGCGTACGCCCGGCTTGCGCCGGTGCTGCTGGTGTCGCAGCTCTCGGTGTTCGCGTTGCCGCTTGTCCTCGCCGTGGGCCTGGTGTGGCTGCCCTGGGGCATGGCGGCCTGGTGGTTGCTGCGCGACCCGCGGCCCAACGGCAAGGTGGCGGCGCTCGTCGTCGTGCCGTCGGTGTGGGTGCTCGTCGAGTACCTCCGCTCCTGGGACCGGCTCGGCGGTTCGTGGGGCCTGCTCGGCACGAGCCAGTGGCAGGTGCGACCGATCCTTGCCGTTGCGGCGCTCGGCGGTCTATGGGCGCTCTCGTTCCTTCTCGTGTGCACGGGCACGGCGCTGGCGGTGGTCGTCAGGCCCGGTACGGGCCTGGGGCGCGGCTGGGGGCGGCGGCGGTCGTGGTCCTGCTGATCGGCGGCGCGGCCGGCTACGGGCTGACCCGGTCGGAACCCGACGTGGTCGGCGCGCTGCGCATCGGCGGGGTGCAGCCCGGCGTGGTCGACGACCGGCGCGAGCGCCTGGCCATCTAGATGTGAGCCGTGACCTGGTCGGCGCCGACGTCGACGCCGTCGTGTGGGGGCAGAGCAGCGTTGGGTTCGACCTCGAGACCGAGTCCTGGGCCCGTGACCGCCTGCTCGCGCTCGCCCGGGAGCTGGACCGGCCGGTGCTGGTCAACGTTGATGCCCGGCGCCCGAACGGTCGGATCTCGAAGACGATGGTCGTAGTGCGACCCGACGGGCTGGGTGAGACGTACACGAAGCAGCGCCTGGTGCCCTTCGGCGAGTACATACCCCTGCGCCCGCTCTTGGGTTGGGTCCAGCGGCTCAGCGAGGCCGCCGAGGAGGATCGGGTGCCAGGCACCGGTCTCACCACGCTGCAGCTCGGGTCTGCCACGGTCGGTCCGCTCGTCTCCTACGAGTCGACCTTTCCGGACATGCGGCGCAGGCATGCGCGGGCGGGCGTGGACCTGACCCTCGTCCAAGCGGCGGCCACCACCGTTCAAGGCATGGGCGTTGCCCCAGCAGGCCAGCTTCGAGGCGGTGCGAGCGGTCGAGTCGGGTCGGCCGGCCGTGCTGGCGGCGGTCAGCGGTACGTCCGCGGCGTTCGACGCTCGGGAGCGGCGGCTCATCTGGGTCGACCAGCACGAGACCGGCGCGTGGATAGTCGCGGCGCTCGCCGCCATCCCGCTCGTCGCGGTGCGGGTCGCCCGCCGGCTGCTCACCGAGCCCGACCGCTTCACCCGCGGGACCCGGGTTGCCGCCGGTGGGCCGGTGGTGCCTGTGCTCGGGGCGGTGCCGCCCTCGCACCGTCCCCGTCTCGCGGTCCTGGCAGCGATCGCGTTCGCCGCCGGGCTCATCACCGGGCCCGTGGCCACGTTGCTGCTCGTCTACGCCGAGAACGTGCTCGACGTCTCGAGCGCCGTAACCGCCGGCCTCGTGGTCGCGGCCGGTCTCACGGAACTGGCCGGCCTGATGCTCGGGCGGCCTCGCCGACCACCTCGGGCGGCGGCCGACCGCAGCCCTGGCCCTGATGCTCATGGCAGGGGTGGGTGCTCTCACCTACTCCGGATCGGTGCCGGCGTTGGCGGTCGGGCATCTCTGCGGGGTGCTGTTCGGCGCCGCCTACGGCACATCGGCGGTTGCCCTGACGGCCGAGCTGTTCCCGACCTCGATCCGCTCGCGCCCGAGCACCTGCCACAGGAGCAGGCCCGAGTACCGGGCCACATCCCTGGCGCGGTCAACATCGCGTGGAGCAGGGCCGCGAACGACGACGGCACGTTCCGGCCAGCCGACGAGCTCCGGGCGCTTTACGGCGGCGAAGGCATCGATCCCGGTCGGGGCGTGATCACCTACTGCCGGATTGGCGAGCGTTCCGCCCACACATGGTTCGTGCTCCACGAGCTGCTCGGCTACCCCTCGGTGGAGAACTACGACGGCTCGTGGACCGAGTACGGCTCGCTCGTCGGGGTACCGGTCGAACGCTGAGGCGGCGACAGGTCAGCAGCGACCGTTGTCGGCTTCGACGCCCAGCGGCGCCCCGCCGACGTCGGCCGGGCTCACCGTGGCACGCGGGGGACGATCTCGCAAGGCGTGTGCCGAGGAGCTCTCCGGGCAGAGACACGTCGGACGTCGACAGCTGCGGCGCGAGATCCTTGCGGCGGCTCGACGCGCGGCGTCCGCGAGCCTCCGACGATCACGAGTACGTTGGGCTGGTCGCGGACGACGTCGACCACCTCGGGGGCGAGCTGGTGCAGCTGAGGGCCACCGTCAACTGCCACGTGCCTGCGGCACGGCGGGGGCTGATGCTGGCTGCCGTCGCCATAGGCGAGTTTGAACTGAGCGAGGCTGTTCTCCGCGCCGCGGGCACCGGGCGATGAGCGGCCCCCACGCGGTGGCCGCGATGGCCGCGGAGCGCGTCGCCGATCTCCGCCGCCAGATCGACTACATGGCGAGCACGGTCGCGTTGCTCCCGGCGTCGCCGCAGCGGGCGGCAGCCCGGGCGGCGGTCCAGGCGATCGACCGCGACATCGCCGAGCTGCTCCGGCACCTCGGCGTCGACGATACGACGGCCCGACCACCGACCCGCTAGAACGGGGCGCTCACGAGTTTAGGGTGCCGTCGTCGGTGCTGGTCAGTAACGCTTGGAGTTGTCGCTGGATCTCGCTGGCCTCGGACCAGAGGCGGCGGTGCTCTTCGAGGTCAGTCGTCTTCCGGGCGGCTTTCTCAAGCTCGTAGAACCGGTCGATGGCCTCCGACGCCTCGCGCATCTGCTCTCGGGTGAGGCGGAACATGCGACCGACGGTACGCCCAATCGCAGACCATGGCGAGGCCGCCGTTCCGACAATCAGACACCAGCGACCGGCTGACCAGCTGCGGCCATCACGTCCTCCGCGGCGTCGTTTTGAGTACCTACTGTCCCACGAGTTATCAGGGCGTTCAGGACGCCGGGTCACCCGCCTCGTGAGGAACGACAGCGACACCGACGAGCTCGATCTTCGCGGCATCGTCGAACAGCCCGCTCACGCCCAACAACGCCATCGCGGGGTGGCTGCGGCGCGGATCCCGCTAGCGGTGTGCCCCACGTCCAACGTCCGCATCGCCAACGCGTTCGAACGGCTCGAGGACCATGTGTACCCGCAGATGCGGGCCCGCGGGCTTCTGGCCACGCTGAACACCGACGACCCTGCCCTGACCGACCTCGACCTCGCCATGGAGTACCGCTCGGTCGCCGCCGCGTTCGGCTGGGGCTGGGACGAGATGGTGGCC
>DASQUK010000265.1:0-21307 GCA_035641315.1 Acidimicrobiales bacterium
TGCATTGTTGCATGAACTCGGCGGTTCTCGTATAAGACATCTTGGCCATGGTTTAGTTCCTGTCCTCGAGAATCCTATTAGCGAGCGCCACCCAATAGGGCACAAGCTGCTGCCAACGGCGTTCCTCGACGTCGGTCAACGGGTCCCGTTCAGCGAGATCCCACATCTCGTCGCGGAGCTCGTTCAACCGGACAGCGGTCACAGCACCCACCCCAACGTGCTCGCCGGCGCCGGGCAGGACCCGGCTCGAGCAAAGACCCCCAAGCACCGGCGGGCACACCTCACCAGCTAACGGCTCCGCTTGCGTTGCGATCTGGCCCGGAGCCCTGCCACATAGGCGCCACGGTCAAACGAGGGCCGGCGGGACGGCGGATCGAACGCACCGGACATTGCCCGCACCACCACCCGGGCCGCATCCGGGCGGCCACCGCTACGGGGCAGCCGCCCTGCCGGACAACTTCTCCCGGAACGTCGACGCTTGGCACCGGAACGCACAGCCCCTGCTTCTGTTCCGAGGCCTGCGGGCCCGACAGAACGCCGCCTATCGGGCGCACTCCGCAGTGCGGACCGCGGGGGAATGGGCCTCCCGGGACAACGATGTTGACCCGAACGTGGTTGTCGAGGCCGAGCATCGCTTCGATGTGGCACTTCGGGCGCTCGACACGTGGCTGGACGCCATGGAGGCGGCGGGGTTGTCCACTCCTGCCATGCCTCCGGAGTGGCGGGCGCGTATGAACGAACTCGCACCGGATGAGGAGGGCTAAATGGCATCGGTCGAGAAGTGGACGCCTGATCCGAAGACGGGGAAGCAGCGGTGGCGGGCCCGGTAGCGTGATCCTGACGGGCGGACTCAGTCCCGCGTGTTCGTCCGGAAGGGCGACGCTGTGCGGCACTTGGCTGAGGTCGAGCACCGCAAGATGACGGGCGGATACGTCGACCCCGCAGCTGGCAAGATCACGTTCCGGAGCTACGCCGAGCAGTGGCGGACCGCCCAGGTGCACAGGCCTGGCACGGCCCAGTCGGTCGAGCAGCACCTTCGGCGCCACGTGTACCCGAGGTTGGGGCGCCGCCCGATCGCGGCGATCCGGCCGTCGGAGGTGCAGGCGATGGTCACCCGTCTATCGGCAAGCCTGGCGCCCTCGACCGTCGCGGTCGTCTACGGACGCGTCGCGGCGGTGTTCCGTGCAGCGGTGCACGACCGGGTGATCACGTTCAGCCCGTGCGTCGACGTCCGGTTGCCGTCGAAGCCGCCGCAGCAGGCGCTCAAGGTGCTCTCCACCGACCAGGTGATGGCGATCGCCGACGCCGTACCGGCCCGATACCGTGCGCTCGTGCTGACCGGCGCCGGCATCGGGCTCCGGCTCGGGGAGCTGGCCGGCCTCGCCCTTGACCGCATCGATTTCCTGCGCCGCCACGTGAAGGTCGACCGGCAGCTGGTGCGGTCACGAGTGGCCGGTGGCGTGGCCCTGGCGGCACCGAAGACACCGGCGTCGTACCGGACCGTGCCGTTGCCGGCCTCGGTCGGTGAGGTGCTTGCGGCCCACCTGACGCAGTGGGCGCCGCATCCGGAGCTGGGCGTGGTGTTCACCAACGAGCGGGGCGCACCGGTGCAGGAGCGCACCTACCGGGGTGTGTGGGCGACCGCCCGGGCCCGGGCCGGGCTGCCGGAGTGGGCGACGCCCCACGACCTGCGGCACTACTACGCGTCGGTGCTGATCCGCTCGGGCGCCTCGGTGAAGGTGGTGCAGGCCCGCCTCGGGCACGCCTCAGCGAAGACGACGCTCGACACCTACGCCCACATCTGGCCGGACGACGAGGACCGCACCCGGGCCGCGATCGACACCGTGCTTGGCGGGGCGTGTCACCAAGGTGTCACGGCGGTGGCTCGGTGAGCCGTTCGGGCAGGTCAGCGGCTACAGGTCGTAGTACAGCGCGAACTCCCACGGGTGGGGGCGAAGCCGCAGGGCGTCGACCTCGCTCTCCCGCTTGTAGGTGATCCACGTCTCGATGAGGTCGTCCGTGAACACGCCGCCCGCCTTGAGGAACGCCTGGTCCTCCTCCAGTGCCGACAGCACCGCGTCGAGCGACCCGGGCACCTGCGGCACCTTCGACAGCTCCTCCGGCGGCAGGTCGTAGAGGTCCTTGTCCACCGGGTCGGGCGGCTCGATGCGGTTCTGGATGCCGTCCAGCCCCGCCATCAGCATCGCCGAGAATGCCAGGTAGGGGTTGCACGACGGATCGGGGCAGCGGAACTCCAACCGCTTGGCCTTGGGGCTCTGGCTGTAGAGCGGGATCCGCACCGCCGCCGACCGGTTGCGCTGGCTGTACACCAGGTTCACCGGCGCCTCGTAGCCCGGCACCAGCCGCTTGTAGCTGTTGGTGGTGGGGTTGGAGAAGGCGAGGATCGCCGGCGCGTGCGTCAGCAGGCCACCGATGTACCAGCGCCCCATGTCGCTCAGCCCCGCGTAGCCGGCCTCCGAGTAGAACAGCGGCTCGCCGCCGCGCCACAGCGACTGGTGCGTGTGCATGCCCGAGCCGTTGTCCTGGAACACGGGCTTGGGCATGAAGGTGGCGGTCTTGCCGGCCTGCCTGGCCACGTTCTTCACCACGTACTTGTAGAGCATGAGCTTGTCGGCCATGCGCAGCAGGCTGTCGAAGCGCATGTCGATCTCGGCCTGGCCGGCGGTGCCCACCTCGTGGTGGTGGATCTCGATCTCGACGCCCACCTTCTCGAGCAGGAGGATCATCTCCGACCGCAGGTCCTGGAAGTGGTCCATCGGCGGTACCGGGAAGTACCCCTCCTTGTAGCGGGGCTTGTACCCGAGGTTCGGGTTCTCCTCGCGCCCGGTGTTCCACGCCGCCTCGATCGACTCGATGTGGTAGTAGCCCTCGTGCTCGTTCTGGTCGAAGCGGACGTCGTCGAAGATGAAGAACTCGGCCTCGGGCCCCACGTAGCAGGTGTCGGCGATGCCGGTGGACCTGAGGTACTCCTCGGCCTTGCGGGCCACGTAGCGGGGGTCACGGCTGTAGGACTCCCCGGTGACCGGGTCGTTCACGAAGCAGTTGAGGTTCAGCGTCTTGTGCTGCGTGAACGGGTCGACGACCGCGGTGCCCGGATCCGGGATCAGGAGCATGTCCGACTCCTGGATCTCCTGGAACCCCCGGATGGACGACCCGTCGAACCCGACGCCTTCGTCGAACACGTCGGCCGTCAACTGCCCGGCCGGCATGGAGAAGTGCTGTGTCAGCCCCGGCAGATCGCAGAACCGCAGGTCGACGATCTCGATGCTCTCGTCGCTGATCATTTGCAGCACGTCGTCAGGGGTTCGTTCTTCCACCATCGCTCCCTTCAGCGCCCTCGGTGAAAATCAGCCCGCACGCTACATGCGACCGCGACCGGCCGAGGCCGCGGAGCCACCGACCGGGAGACGCGGAGAAGGACGCCCCGAAAGGCGTCCCTCCCCGGTTCCCCCAGCTCTAGCCATCGGCCGCCCCCAGCCCGGCAACTTGCCCGACGTGATCAGCCCGCCAGCGCCGAGCAGCAGGTGTCCACGATCAGGCGGGTCACGACATACGGATCGCAGTTGGCGTTGGGCCGGCGGTCCTCGATGTAGCCCTTCTTGTCCACCTCGACCTGCCACGGGATGCGCACCGATGCGCCCCGGTCGGACACGCCGAAGCTGAACTCGTTCCACGGTGCCGTCTCGTGCATACCGGTGAGGCGGCGCTCGATGTCGGCGCCGTACCCGGCGACGTGCTCGGCCGCCTTCGGCTCCAGCGCCTTCACGGCCGCGACCACGGCGTCGTAGCTCTCGCGCATGGCGTTGGTGGAGAAGTTGGTGTGGGCGCCGGCGCCGTTCCAGTCGCCGGGAACGGGCTTGGGGTCGAGCGTGGCCGCCACCCCGTAGTCCTCCGCGATCCGGTAAAGCAGCCACCGGGCCACCCACAGCTCGTCGGCCACCTGCGGCGGCGCCACCGGTCCCACCTGGAACTCCCACTGCCCGGGCATCACCTCGGCGTTGATGCCCGACAGGTGGAGGCCGGCGGCCAGGCAGGCGTCGAGGTGGGCCTCCACGATGTCACGGCCGTACACCTCGTCGGCGCCGACGCCGCAGTAGTAGCCGCCCTGCGGGGCGGGGAAGCCGGTCGGCGCCGGGAAGCCGTAGGGGCGCCCGCCCTTGAAGAACGTGTACTCCTGCTCGATGCCGAAGATCGGCTCCTGGTCCTTGAACTTGCTGGCCACCTCGGCACATGCGGCGCGGGTGTTGCTGGGATGCGGGGTCATGTCGGTGTTGAGCACCTCGCACAGCACCAGCACGTTGTCGCCGCCACGGATCGGGTCGGGACACGAGAACACCGGCTGGAGCACGCAGTCCGATTGGTCGCCCGGGGCCTGGTTGGTGCTGGAGCCGTCGAAGCCCCAGATGGGAAGGTCGGCGACTTCGGCGACGACCTTTGTCTTCGAGCGCAGCTTGGCCGTGGGCTCGGTGCCGTCGATCCAGATGTATTCGGCCTTGTAGGGCATCGGGGGGACTGTCCTTTGGGTCTCGAACGGGTCGGACGGGTTCGTACGCCGGATCACGTGGGTCACGTACCGCCGGCCGGAACCGTGTCAGCGAGCCGTTTCCCGGCTGTTGCCCGAATGTGAACGCACTGTGAACCGGGAAACCCCAGCTTGCGGCTCTTGGCACCGCCCCGCAGGATTCTCGGCATGGACAGCACCGAACGCCAGCGTGAGTACGTGCTCCGCACCGTCGAAGAGCGGGGCGTCCGGATGATCCGCTTGTGGTTCACCGACGTGCTGGGCCAGCTCAAGTCGTTCGCGATCTCGCCGGTCGAGCTCGAGGGCGCGTTCGACGAGGGGATGCGGTTCGATGGCTCGTCGATCGACGGGTTCAGCCGGGTGCAGGAGTCCGACGTGCTCGCCAAGCCCGATCCCAACAGCTTCGAGCTGCTGCCGTGGGCCGACGGGTTGGGCACCTCGGCCCGCATGTTCTGCGACATCGTCAACCTCGATGGCACCCCGTTCGAGGGCGATCCCCGGCAGGTGCTGCGGCGCAACCTCGACGCCGCCCGCGACCGCGGGTTCAGCTTCTACGCCGCGCCGGAGATGGAGTTCTTCTACTTCGCCGACGGCGACCCGTCCCGGCCGCCCCAGCCGCTCGACCAGGCGTCCTACTTCGACCTCACCACCGCCGACGTCGCCACCGACCTGCGCCAGCGCACCATCCACACGCTCGAGGCGATGGGCATCCCGGTCGAGTACAGCCACCACGAGGACGCCCCCAGCCAGCACGAGATCGACCTGCGCTACACCGACGCGCTGACGATGGCCGACAACGTCATGACGTTCCGGCTGGTCGTCAAGGAGGTGGCGCTCGAGGCGGGCGTGCACGCCACGTTCATGCCCAAGCCGCTCGCCGGGGTCCAGGGCTCGGGCATGCACACCCACTTCTCGCTGTTCGAGGGCGACACCAACGCGTTCTACGACGCCGGTGACGAACGCAACCTCTCCAAGGTCGCCCGGGGCTTCATCGCCGGCCTGCTCGCGCATGCGAAGGAGATCACCGCCGTCACCAACCAGTGGGTCAACTCCTACAAGCGGCTGGTGGTCGGTTACGAGGCGCCGATCTACACGTCGTGGGCCCGCAACAACCGCTCCGTGGTGGTCAACCTTCCGCCGATCAAGCGGGGCAAGGGCGAGAGTGCCCGCCTCGAGTACCGGGCCCCCGACCCGGCCTGCAACCCCTACCTGGCGTTCTCGGTGATCCTGGCGGCCGGGCTCAAAGGCGTCGAGGAGAGCTACAGCCTCCCGCCCGAGACGGCGGTGAACCTCTACGAGCTGACCGACGAGGAGCGCATGGCCGAGGACATCGACACGGTGCCGCAGTCGCTGGCCGACGCCCTCGACGCCATGGAGCGCTCGGAGCTGGTGGCGGAGGCGCTCGGAGAGCATGTGTTCGAGTGGTTCATCCGCAACAAGCGCAAGGAGTGGATGGACTACAAGACCCAGGTCACGCAGTTCGAGCTCGACCGCTACCTCATGCGTCTGTGAACGAGCCCGGACCGCCCATGGAGCCGCTGCTGCTGTACCCCGATCCCGCGCTACCCGAGCTGGCCCAGGCGCTCGACCTGGCCGGCTATCCGTGGAAGGCGGTGTCCGACGAACGCTCGGCGTCGCGGTCCGAGCCCGACGACGGCTGGGCCGGCGGGGTGATGGTGGCCGCCGCCGATCCCGAGGGGGCGTTCGCGCTGTCCCGGGCACTGCGCAAGCGGGACGTGCCGCTGGAGCCGCTGCTGCTGCTGGTGTCGGGCGCGCAGCTCGCGGACCTCGAGCTACGGGAGGACCTGTTCGACGACTTCTGCCTCTACCCGTTCCAGCCGCTCGAGCTCGAGGCTCGGCTCAAGCACCTGTTCTGGCGGACCGGACGGGGCACCCGGCCCGAGCTGGTCGAGTACGGCCCGCTGGTGCTCAACCTCGAGACCTACCAGGCGGCCATGCAGGGGCACCCGCTCGACCTCACCTACATGGAGTACGAGCTGCTGAAGTTCCTGGCGTCGCATCCCGGCCGGGTGTTCACCCGGGAGACGCTGCTCAGCCGGGTGTGGGGTTACGAGTACTACGGCGGTGCCCGCACGGTCGACGTTCACATCCGCCGGCTGCGGGCCAAGCTGGGCGAGGAGCACGCCAACCTGATCCAGACGGTGCGCTCGGTCGGCTACCGGTTCGGCCAATCCCGCTGGGGACTCTGAGCCCTACTTGTTCAGTTCGATCAGTTCGCTGCCCTCGTTGCGGGCCTCGGCGTCGTCCTTGAGCGACCAGCCCAGCAGCGCCGCCACCACGGCGCCGGACATGCACACGGCGACGGGGATCACGATGACGAGGACGATCGCGATGATGATGGCGCCGGCCATGGGCTCATCTTCCTCCGACATGCGCCCACGCCTCCACTTCGACCAGGGCGCCCAGCGGTAGCTCGGCCACCCCGATGGCGGAGCGAGCCGGCCGGTGGTCGCCGAAGCAGTCGACGTAGACCTCGTTCATCACCGGGTAGTCGCTCATGTGCCGCAGGAACACCGTCGTCTTGACGACGTCGGCGAGGCCGGCACCCTCGGTCGCCAGCTGCGTCTCGAGGTTGGCGATGGCCTGGCGCAGCTCGCCGGCGGTGCCCCCTGTGACGATCTGGCCGTCGGCGATGCCGACCTGCCCCGACACGATGAGCCACTCGCCGGCGCGCACGATGGGCGTGTAGGGACCGACCGGCTTGGCGGGTTCGCTCATGGCCGGGACGCTACTGCGGTGCGCCAGGGAGCGGGGTCGGTCAGCGGCGCAGGCGATGGCCGGTGGGCCACGTGGGCGGACAGCCCTGTGCCAGCCAGGTGGCGGCGGCCACGGCGGCGAAGACGGCGTCGGACCCATTGACCGGCGGGCCGGCGGACGGCTCGATCGTCACGTCGATCGGCGGGGTGTCGACGGCCCGGAGGACCCCGAAGCTGCGGATGGTCAGGTCGTGGACCTCCCCGGCCTCGTCCACCGCCAGACCCTCGCTGCACACCCAGCCGAGCGCCATGTGGGTGGTGCCCACGCAGTAGGAGCGCAGCGCGACCTCGTCGAGCGGGTCGCCGCAGGCCACGGTGACGTGGACTCGGGGCTCGTCCCCGAGGACGACGTCGGCCCGGGCGACGGCGCCGCCGGGCGATCGGATGGCGATCTCGGCCCAATGCGCGCCGGTCTCGGCCCCGGTGCGGAGCACGCCCGGCGTTGGGTCGTCGGCATCGGCACGCACGTCGGCAGCGGCCAACAGGACCAGGGCCTCCGCCCAACCGGCGGCCCGCGGCGCCGCCGATGTCGGCGGCCCCACGACGCCGACCTCCTCGACGACCAACCCAGGTGCCACGGACGCGATCGCATCGGCGATCCCGGGTGTCCGGGCCACGCGCACCATCCCGGACCCGTCGGCGCGCACGCCGGCGGCGATCGGCGGGCGCTTTGCGCCGAGGCGGACGGCGTCCTCGCGGGCCAGCAGCACCCGTACCGGGCGGCCGTGCCGGTCGGCCAGCTCGCGGGCGGCGCCGGCGACGACCGACGCCAGCTTCCCGCCGAAGGCGCCCCCGTTGGCCAGCGGCGACGCCGGCTCGCCGCCGGGCACGCACCACGACGCGTCGAGCTCGAGGTACGCGGGCTCGACCCAGGTGGTGCGCAGGGTGACGTCCCAGTCGCCGGTGGGCAGGTCGAGGGGATGGCGCAGCTCGGCAGTGGTCCGCCGCCCCTGCACCTTGCCGGCGGCCGCTCGTGCCTCGGCCGGCGACTCGCCGACCGACCAGCCGCCCGCACCGTCGGGCACGGCGACCAGGGCGCCGGCGGGAGCGGTGTCGTCGGCGAAGCCCCCGTGCCCCAGGGGCACGTCCGGATCTACCCGCTGCGTGGTCCGTCCCTCGATCGTCGCGCGCCGACTGGCCGCGCCCAGGTCCCGAGGCTGCGACGGTGCCGCGGCGGGCGCTCCGTAGGCCGACCAGGCGTCGAGGATCGTGCGCCAGCCGGTGCAGCGGCACAGGTGGGCGAGCAGCGCCTGCTCGACGGCGGCGTGGTCGCCGGGCGCGGCGCCCTTGGCGCGCAGAGCCGAGAGCCGCATGACGATGCCGGGGGTGCAGAAGCCGCACTGGCTGCCGCCCGTCGCGCAGAACGCCTCGCCCCAGCCGCGGCGTTCCGCCGGATCGAGCCCGTCGAGCGTGGTGATCGACCGTCCCCGCACCCGCCGGGCCGGCGTCACGCAGGCCACCCGGGGCTGCCCGTCCACCAGCACCGTGCAGCAGCCGCACTGCCCCTGTGGGCTGCACCCATCCTTCGGCGTGTGGATGCCCAGCCGCTCCCGCAGGACGTCGAGCAGGCTGCCGCCGTCGTCGGGCACCTCGACGTCCCGGCCGTCTACGACGAGGGCAAGCGGGACCGCGGACACGCGGCCGAGGATAGGAGGCGTCTTCGCCAACCCGGCGGGCCAGGTCCGTCCTCGGCGGACGCGAGCCGGGGCCTCAGCCCGGGTCGCCGATGCCGTAGAAGCGGCCGCCGCGGGTGCCGACGAAGAGGCGGCCCTTCCACACTGCGGGCGTCGACTCGATGCAGCCTTCCAGCTGCACCGTCCACAGCTCGGGCGGGGTCACGCTGGTATCCGAGACGTCGTAGCCGTGGAGCACCCCGCCGCAGTCCCCCTGGATGAGCACGTCGTCGACGATCACCGCCGACTGCCACGTGGGGGGCGGCAGCTCGAACTGCCAGCGCACGGCTCCGGTCTGCCGGTCGACGGCGTAGACGGTCCCGCCATCCGAAGCGGCGATCACGATGTCCTCGTGCAGGGCCGGGGTGGTCCAGAACCCACCGGGGTCCTTGAGCGACCACACCAGCGGGTTGTCGGGCTTGGTGGGGTCGAGCTTGATGAGCTGGCCGACCTCGGCGGCCCGGCTGTTGCCCCGCTCGTTCTCCACGCCGACGTAGAGGAACCCCTCGTCGTCGACCACGATCGAAGCGTCGATGTCGTCCCCGGCCCAGAAGCGCAGCACCCGGGTCGGCTCGCGGCCCTCGGCGATGCCGGAGACGTCCCAGCCCTGCACCAGCCCGCCCGAGTTGGCGAAGTACACGATGCCCTCGTGGAAAGCGACCGAGTTCTCGATCGACACGTCGTCCTGGCGGGTGTTCAGCGCAGCCGTCAGCTCGTCGTCCCAGCCCGGCGTGTTGAACGCCAGCTCGGGCGCCACCTGCACCAGGCCGTCGGCCCCGGTGGACCGATTGAGCTTGACGATGTGGAACTGCGAGTTCTCCCCGCCGACGTACATGAAGTCGCCCAGCACCAGCGGGGAGCCGTCCCAGTCGTCGTTCCACTTGGTGGGGGACACCGCCTCGGCATCGAGTGACCACAGCTCGGTGGCCTGCGGGCGGTCGATGGCGATGACGTGCATCTTGTTGTCCCGGCTGCCCGAGTAGACGAGCGGGAGCCCCTCGCCGTCGATCGACACGGAGCCCTTGATGATGTCGCCCGTGGGGAACGGCGGGAGGATGTCCTGGCCGGTCTCGTAGTCCACGAAGTGGATGTGGCGGTCGTAGGCGCCGAACACCACCCAGGTGCGCCCGTCACGCTCGAACACCGAGGGCTGGCCGGTCCAGCCCGTGCCGCACCAGACCTTGGTCTCGCTGCCCACCGACGACTCGGCGCACATTCCGCCGCTCTCGCCGGGGTAGCTCCAGAGGACCTCCGGGTTGGCGGGCGCCGGGCCCTCGCCGTAGTAGCTGCGGCTGGGACCACCGCGAAAGGTCAGTAGCCCCGGCGCCTCGAACCCCGAGGCGGGCGCCGCCTGCTCGGGCGCCGTGGTGGTGGAACCCGCGTCGGCTTCGGTGGAGGCGGTGGGACCATCCGCGCCACGGGCCGCCGGCTCTTCTGGCTGGTCGGCGGTCTCGCCGTCGTCGTCGGACGTCGCGCGCTGCACGGCGAATGCCGCCCCGGCCAGCAGCACGCAGGCGACGACCAGCGCCAGCAGCCGACGCCGATCGTGGCGCGGGGCCAGGTGCGCCGGAGGTGGGGCGCCCCGCCGTCGCTGGGGGCCGCGGGGACCCTGAGGCCCCCTCGAGTCCGCCGGTTGTCGAGTCGGGTCACCGTTGCGGTACTGGTCCGGCGGTTCGTACGTGTCACGGCCCTCGTACTCGCCGTAGGTGTCGCCGTACGGGCGGACTCCGGGACGCCGCCCGCGCCCCGCGGCGCTCACTCGCTAGCCCCCCAACTGCTCATGGCGCCCGGCTCGGTGCCCCGAGCTCCTAGCTGAAGCTCTGGCCGCAGCCGCAGGTGCGCTGGGCGTTGGGGTTGTCGATGGCGAACCCCGCGCCCTGGAGGCCGTCCT
Organism: Acidimicrobiales bacterium; assembly: GCA_035641315.1. Taxonomy (GTDB): domain Bacteria; phylum Actinomycetota; class Acidimicrobiia; order Acidimicrobiales; family VFJN01; genus DASQUK01. The sequence continues at coordinate 10,885 of DASQUK010000265.1, forward strand.
TGTAGTCGAGCGTGGCGCCTTCGAGGAGCATGGCGCTGGAGGGATCGACCACCACCTTGACGCCGGAGTAGTCGGCGGTCTGGTCGTCGTCGGCCACGTCGGTGTCGAAGAACATCTCGTAGCTGAAGCCCGAGCAGCCGCCGGGACGTACCGCGACGCGCAAAGCCAGGTCGGCCGCGCCCTCGCTGTCCATGAGCGAGCGAACCTTCTCGGTAGCGGTGTCGGTGAGGACGATCACGTCTGGAGCCTCCTCGGGGGTTCCCAGGACACGCACAATGCTATCGGCGCCGGCCGGCGGCTGACGAACACGGCGTTCAGGTGGGTGACAGCTCCAGCTCGACCTGGCAGGGGGTGCGGTCGGTCAGGGAATGGAAGGCGTCGACCCGGGCGCCGCCAGCGGTGTCGACGAACCCCTCGACCATGCCCCGGTGCAGTCCGCAGACGACGTCGGGAAGGCGCTCGGCCAGCTCGCGGAACGGGCAGTGCGTAAAGGCAACGGTCGCCTGGCCGTCGTCCTCGACCGCGGCGGGGTCGAATCCCAGGGCGTCGAGCCTGGCCACCAGGGCATCGAGGCAGCTCCGGCCGCCGAGGTCACCGTCTCGGTCCCCGGCCTGCGAGAGCTGGCGCTCGGCGCCGGCTCCCCGCGGCGTGTTTCCCGCTCTTGCAGCTTCGCTGCGGGCCGCTCGGGCCCCGGCCTCGCTCGTGCGCTCGGCCTCCAGGGCGTCGATCTCGCCCTGCTCGCGCCCGGCCTCGACGGCCTCGTCGGTCCCGAGGCCGGCGGTCGCCGCCAAGCGCACCAGCATGCGCGCCAGCACCCGGAAGGTGGCGGGCTCGAGCCCCAGCGTGGGGGCGTCGGCGGCGATGGAGTAGCGGTGCTGTGGTCGACCGACTGTGCCTCGGGCGTCGGTCTCGACGTCCAGCAGGCCCACGTCGCGCATCCGCTCCAGGTGGGGCCGCACCGTGTTTGGGTGCAGGTCGAGCGTCTCGGCGATCTCCGCGGTGGCCAGGGGCCGGGCTGACCGGGCCAGCTCGAGGTAGATGGCGTAGCGGGTGTTGTCGCCCAGCGCCTTGAGGACGGCGAGCCGGGGAGCGACGGCCTCGGACACACCGGGAGTGTACTGGTGAGGGGCGATTCTGCCGATGGCTCGGGCCGGGTTTCACCGGCGTCCACCGGTAGAATCGCCGTCGTGCCTGGTCTGCCCACCCCCGACGACATCCTCGGCGTGTTGCGGGGCGTCATCGATCCCGAGCTGGCCAGCGACATCGTCGACCTGGGCATGGCCCGATCGGCCGAGGTCCTGCCCGACGGCTCGGTCGACGTCACCGTGGCGCTCACCACGGCCGGGTGCCCCCTCCGGTCCCAGCTCCAGCACGACGTGGTGGCACGCGTGCGGTCGCTTCCCGGAGTGACCGACGTGCGGCTCCACTGGACCGAGATGACCGCCGAACAGCGGGCGTCAGCCATGGGCAAGGCCCGCTGGAACATCGCCCAGCACCCCGAGGACACCTCGGTGCCGCTCAGCGCCAAGGTGATCCTCATCGCCTCGGGCAAGGGCGGGGTCGGCAAGTCCTCGGTCACGGTCAACCTCGCGGCCGCGCTGGCCCAGCGCGGCCACACCGTGGGCGTGCTCGACGCCGACATCTGGGGATTCTCCGTGCCCCGCATGCTGGGCGTCGAGGGGCGGCTCGGGGGGACGACCACCGAGGACGGGCACAAGCAGATGGTGCCGATGGAGCGGCACGTCGGAGACGGCGTCGTCCGGGTTGTGTCGATGGGGTTCCTGGTCGACGGCGAGGAGACGGCGCTCATGTGGCGGGGGCTGATGCTCAACCGGGGTGTGCAGCACTTCCTCCAGGACGTGCGCTGGGGCGACGACCTCGACTACCTGCTCATCGACATGCCGCCGGGCACCGGTGACGTGCAAATGGGCGTGGCGAAGCTGGTGCCCCGGGCCGAGGTCGTCGTCGTGACCACGCCCGCCCAGGCGGCGCAGAAGGTCGCTGTGCGCGTCGTCGGCATGGCCCGCAAGAGCTATCTGCGGGTGGCCGGCGTCATCGAGAACATGAGCGCGTTCCGCTGCGAGCACGGCGAGACCTACGCGCTGTTCGGCGAAGGGGGCGGCGAGCAGCTGGCCCACGACGCCGGCGTGCCGCTGCTGGGCACGGTGCCGCTGGAGCTGTCGGTCTCGGCCGGTGGCGACGCCGGATCGCCGGCGGTACTGGCCGGCGGACCTGCCGCCGAGGCGTTCCGTGACATCGCCCAGCGCATCGTGGACGAGGCCGTCCCCCCGTCCGTCATGGCGGGCTGCAGTGCCCGGATGCTCGACGCCGCGGTGGCCGCCCTCGACCGCACCGGCGCCTAATTGGTGCATTGGTCACAGCGGCCGCCGGACAACCTGGACGGCGTGATCGACGACGCTCTACCCGAACACGTGGCCGTCAACCGCGGGCACTGGGACGAGACGGCGGCGCGCTGGGTGGCGCCCGGCGAGCGCAGCTGGGCGGCGCCGCAGCCCTACTGGGGTATCTGGGGCATCCCGGAATCGCAGCTGCACATGCTCCCGAACGACATGTCCGGCCTCGACGCCATCGAGCTCGGCTGCGGCACGGCCTACGTCGCATCCTGGATGGCCCGGCGCGGCGCCCGGGTGGTGGGCATCGACAACTCCGAGCGACAGCTCGCCACCGCCCGCCGGCTGGCGCGGGACCACGGCGTGGAGCTGACCCTTCTGCACGGCAACGCCGAGGCCGTCCCCTACGGGGATGCATCGTTCGACTTCGCCATCTCCGAGTACGGGGCCGCCATCTGGTGCGATCCCTACGTGTGGGTCCCGGAGGCCCACCGCCTGCTCCGGCCGGGCGGGTCCCTCGTGTTTCTCGGGAACACCCCGTTGACCGTGCTGTGCTCACCAGTCGACGGGTCCATCCCGTGCACGGAGCGGCTGGAGCGCGACTACTTCTCGATCTATCGGCTCGACTGGCGCGACGCCGTCGACGAGCCGGGCGGGATCGAGTTCAACCTGCCGCTGTCCGGGTGGTTCCGCCTGTTCCGGGAGACCGGCTTCGAGGTGGTCGACTACATCGAGATCCAGGCTCCGGAGCCCGGGCCGCGGGTCAACTTCTCGGTGACCGCCGACTGGGCGCACCGCTTCCCGTCGGAACACGTCTGGAAGCTCCGCAAGCGGTAGCCGGCCGTCAGGCCGGGGACCAGTTGCCGTCGAGGTCGTCGCCCTTGACCCGTCCCTCGTCGGCCAGCTTCCGCAGGTGCGCCCACACCGAGAACCGCGCCCAGCGGTGCAACTCGGTGGGCACGTCGACGTAGATGTCCTCCACCAGCTCGGTGACGGTGGCGGTCCCGCGGGCGGTGAGGGCGTCGACGATCTGCCGCTCGCGGGCCAGGCGGTGCTCGATGTACTCGTCGAGGACGCCCATCGGGTCGGTGATGAGGTGGCCGTGCCCGGGTGCGATGGCCCGCAGCCGGGGGCGGATGTGCTTCAGCCGCTCGAGCGAGGCCAGGTAGGCCGCCATGTCGCCGTCGGGCGGCCGGATGACCACCGTGGACCCCTGCATGATGTGGTCGCCGGTGAACAGGGTGCGTTCCTCGTTGAGCAGGTAACACAGGTGGTTCGAAGCGTGCCCCGGGGTGTGCAGGGCCGTCAGGTGGAACTCGGTCGCCTCGATGATCGACTCGTCACCGAGCGTGCCGTCGAGCCGCACCTTGCTCTTCCCCTCCCCGCCGTCGAAGGCGAGGATCTCGGCCCCCGTGCGCTTCTTGAGGCCCTCGGCGCCGGGCGAGTGGTCCTCGTGCGTGTGGGTGAGCAGGATCCAGCGGATGCGGTCGCCGCCGCAGCCGGCGATGGCGTCGAGGTGCTCGGCGTCGCCGGGACCGGGGTCGATCACGGCGATCTCGTCGATGCCCACCAGGTAGGTGTTGGTGCCGGGCCCGGTCATCATCCCCGGGTTGTGGGCCACGATCCGGCGCACCATGGGCGACAGTGCGCTGGCGACGCCGTAGACGATGGGCTTGGGGGCGTCGACCGCCGTCTCGTCCATGGTCTCGTCCGTCATGTGGGACCCCGAAGCTCACCGCTGGCAGTCGGGCGCGGCGGGTCCTCCCAGCTGACCACGTCCCAGACGTCGTCGGCGGCGGGCTCGGCCGTGCCTCGTCCCCCGGGTCCCCGCCCGGAGCCGACCACCGTGACCCGCGCGCGGCCCCGCTCGGCCAGCCGGCGGATCAGCATGCGGCGGACGACGGCGCGTGTGGGCGGGATCAGCAGCAGCAGGGCGACGACGTCGCTGATGAACCCGGGGGCGATCATCAGCGCGCCGGCCAGCAGGATCAGCGCGCCGTCGGCCACGTCGCGGTCGGGGATCTCCCCGCGGGCCAGCGCCGCCTGGATGCGGCGCAGCGCGGCGACGCCCTCGCGCTTGGCCAGCCAGCCACCCACGATCGACACCAGTAGCAGCAGTCCGACGGTGTTGAGCACGCCGATGGTGCCGGCGACCTGGACGATCACCGCCAGCTCGGCGAGGGGAGCCACGAGGAAGAGAAGTGCGAGCAGGAGAGCCATGTACGGGATCGTGCCGATATCGATGAACTGCGTCGGGCGGGCGAACACCTCGATGGTGGGCGACCGGACGTTCGACTCAGCCTACCGCCGCGTCGTTGCTGCCCGATCGGCGCCTCGGGCGCGGCGGTGATCCGACGTGTGACCCTCTTCACACGATGCTTACCAGGGGGTAACATGGCCGGCAGGTTCGGACTGCTGGGGGGCGTATGCCGCATACGGGGCCGGGCGCGTTCCCGGGGAGAACGACGAACGCAGCGCCACCGTTCGCGGGCACTGCGTCGTCGGCCTTAATGGACGCCGATTCCACGGGCTACATGCCAGTGCGTCTCACTCGTGGGTTCTCGTTGGATGACCCGCGGAATCGGCATCCACTAGTTGTGCTGCGCGACCAGCGCTCTGCGCTCGGCCTCGCTCAACCCTCCCCAGATGCCGTGAGGCTCCCGGATGCGTAGCGCATACCCGAGGCAGGGCTCCCGCACCGGGCAGGTGGCGCAGATGGCCTTGGCTTGCTCTTCTCGCTTGAGCTTCTCGCTCTTCCGCTCGAAGTGTGGTGGTGGAAAGAACACGGCGGCTTGCGGACCGCGGCACGCGGCTCTCACCTGCCATGCTTCCTCAACACGCTGTGCGCTCACTGACACACCCCCCTTCAAAGACGGACCATACAGCCGCGCATAGACCGAAACAAGGGAAAGTTCTTGTCCGCACCATGCATGCGGGACGGCTCTTACCGCTGGTCACAGATGTGTGAACTGGCAGTAACCGTTTGCTTCGGGAGAATGACGCCACTGTCGACTAAGGCCAAATAGACCGCCTCTTTGGGGTGCTTCGAAGCGATATGTCAGTCGCTGGAGCGGGCACGCTCGCGGTAGTCGCGCGCGCCCCCCTGCTCGGGCTCGACCTCGAGCACTAGGCCCTCGATCGCCACGACCCGGGCCCGCTCGTGTTGGCGGATCGGGGTGGCGCGGTTGGTCCGCGCTCGCCACGGCGCATCACGCAGCGTGATCACACCGTCGGGCGCGATGTCGGTGCGGGCCTCGCCCAGCTCGCCGATCATCCACTCGCGGCCGATGGTGGGCGTCGAGAACCGCGTGCGGACCATGGTCGGCATGCCGGCGTACATCGCCAGGGTCATGCCGACGAACGCCGCCAGCAGGGTGATCCAGCTGACCGACACCCCGTCGAACAGCAGAAGCGATCCGAGGACGAAGCTTGCCGTCGCGATCGCGGTCCAGATGCGGGGAACGCCGGTCTGGACGTCGACGCCGTAGCCGAACATGGCGAGCAGCAGCAACGCCACCCCGATCGGCCGGGTGGGCAGCACCGCCAGCCCGTAGCAGCCGAGGATGAGCGACCCGGCGCCCACCATCCCGGCGATGCCGACGCCCGCCGTGTACAGCTCGAACAGCAGCAGGGCGAGGCCGATCACGAACAGCAGGTAGGCCACCGCCGGGCTCGCCACCGTGTGCATCAGCTGGCCGACGAGGCTCAGGCCGCCGAACTGCACCTGCTGGTCCTCGGCGAGCTGGCGGCTCCCGTCGACCACCTCGGTCTCGACGCCGGGCAGGTCGACGACGAACTGGCCGATGACGGGCGCGTCGTTGTCGACCAGCCTCAGCTCGACCGCCCGGCCAGCGCCCACCCGGTCACCGACGTCGACCGTGCCGAGCTCGCCGGCGCCCACGCCGCGGGCGTCGAGCAGGCTCGGCGTCACCTCGATGCTGGAGCCCTGGGCGATGCCCGTGACCTCCGCGGCCGCCGCCAGCCGGACCGCCTCGCCGGTGGCCTTGCTGCCCGACGGGCCGATCCACACGTCCACCGGCACGGGGGAGTCCTCCATGGTGGCGACGAGGTCGTCGAGGTCACCGTCCGACACGACGGCGCCGCCGCTGTCGAGCTGCAGCACCAGGGCCACCGCGCAGGCACGCTCGGCGGCGTGGACCTGGTCCTCGACGAAGTCGACGAGCACGGGGTCGAGCAGGCCGTCGACCTCGACGACCGCCACCGTGCCAGTCCCTGCGCCCTCGCAATCGGCCTGGGCCGCCGCGGCGTCGGCGGCCGCTCCGACCGTGACACCCGTCATGACGAGCAGGGCAACCAGCTTGGCGAGTGCCCTGGCTCGCCAGGGCACTACAGTCCGGCGGACCGCCGAACGGCTCCTGGTGGACGACGCGCGCAGTGGATCCTGAACAGTTCTTCGGTGCATCTCGGCTGGTCATCGTGGCCGGGAAGGGCGGTGTCGGCAAAACAACGGTCAGCGCCACGCTCGCCCGGGCCGCCGCCCTGACCGGCCTGTCGACCCTGATCGTCGAGGTCGAGGGCCGCAGCGGGCTGCCGGCCATGTTCGGCCAGGGCGAGCTGGGCTACGACGAGGTGGTGCTGTCGCCGGGGGGCGGGCCCGACGGGGCGGCCGACGTGCGGGCCCGCACGCTCACCGCCGACGCCGCCCTGCTGGAGTACCTGCGGAACCACGGCCTGTCGCGCCTATCGCGGCGGCTGGTGTCGTCGGGGGCACTGGACGTCGTGGCGACGGCCGCCCCCGGGATCAAGGACATCCTGCTGCTGGGCAAGGTCAAGCAGCTGGAGCGGGCGGGCTCCGCCGACCTCATCGTGCTGGACGCGCCGGCGGCCGGGCACGCCATCACGTTCCTGCAGTCGGCCCGCAGCCTGCTCGACACGGTGAGCGTCGGACCGATCAACGTCCAGGCCCGGGACGTGCTGGAGCTGCTGGAGGACCACCGCCGCTGCCAGGTGATGCTGGTGACGATCCCCGAGGAGACCCCGGTCAACGAGGCGGTCGAGACCGCCTTCTCGCTGGAGGACCGGGTGGGCGTGGGGCTGGGGCCGATCGTGGTCAACGGCATGGTGCCGGACGTCGCAGGACTGGACGCCGATCCGGTCGAGGCGGCCGCGCGGGCCGGCGTGTCACTGCGCCCCGGGGAGCCCGAGGCGCTGGCGGCGGCGGCCGCGTTCCGCCGGGGCCGCATGGCGCTCCAGGGCGAGCAGATCGGGCGGCTCCAGGACCAGCTACCGCTGCCCCAGTTGCGGCTGCCCTTCCTGTTCACCACCGACATCCGCCCCGCCGACCTCGACCTGCTGGCCAGGGCCCTGCTGGTCGAGATCGACGCGCTGGCGGGCCTGCCCTTGTGACCGAAGCCGTCGCCCCGGGAGCGGGCGCCACCGACGGGCGGCGCCTCGACGAGCTCGCCGCCGAGCGCAGCATCGTCGTGTGCTGCGGGTCGGGCGGCGTCGGCAAGACCACGATCGCCGCGGTCGTCGCCCTCGAGGGTGCGCGGCTGGGTCGGCGGACGGTCGTGGTCACCATCGATCCCGCCCGGCGGCTGGCCGACGCGCTCGGCCTGGCCGGGCTGTCCGACACGCCGAGCCACATCCCCGGCGACTGGCCGGGCGAGTTGTGGGCGACGATGCTCGACACCCGCTCGACCTTCGACGCCCTGGTCGGGAAGTACGCGGCCACGCTCGAGCAGGCCGAGCGGATCCTCGCCAACCGCTTCTACCGCAACATCGCCGGCGCCCTCTCGGGCACGCAGGAGTACATGGCGATGGAGAAGCTCTACGAGCTGCACGAGGAGAGCGACTTCGATCTGGTGGTGGTCGACACGCCCCCCACCCGCCACGCCCTCGACTTCCTCGATGCCCCCCGGCGGCTGTCGCGGTTCCTGGAGCACCGCCTGTTCCGCATGCTCATGGCGCCGAGCCGGGGCTTCGTCCGGGCCGTCAACGTGGCGGCGCAGGCGTTCCTGCGGACCGTCTCGAAGGTGGTGGGCGGCGACGTGGTCGACGACGCCATGGCGTTCTTCCAGGCCTTCGAGGGGATGGAGGAGGGGTTCCGCCAGCGGGCCGTGCGGGTCAACCAGCTGCTGGCGGCGCCGGAGACGGCGTTCGTGCTGGTGGCGTCGCCGCGACGCGACACGGTGACCGAGGCGCACTTCTTCGCCGACCGGCTGGGCGAGGGAGGCATCGCCGTGCAGGGGCTGGTGGTGAACCGGGTGCACCCGTCCTTCGGCGCCGGGCTGGGCGAGGCGGCCGCCGAGCGGGCCCGCACGCTGGGGCCCACGACCGAGCTGGGCGGGCTCTACCGGAACCTGGCCGACTACCGGACGGTGTCGGCTCGCGAGCTCGGGCACCTCGCGGGGCTGGCTGACGCCGTGGCCCCGGCTCCGGTGGTGTGGGTCCCGTTCCTGCGCACCGACGTCCACGACCTCGCCGGCCTGGGCGAGCTGTCGCGGTACCTGTTCGCTCGGTGAGCCCTACTCGTCGATGGAGGCGGCCGCCTCGTCGAGGGCGGCGGCGGCCGACTCGACGGTGTCCTTCACCGGCACGATGCGGTCGAAGCCGGTGGTGTGGAGCAGGCGGGTGAGCGTAGGACGGCTGCAGGCCACGGCCACGTCGCCCCCCGCCTCCCGGGCCCGGCGGATGCCGCCGATGAGGGCGCCAAGGCCGGCGGAGTCCATGAATGGCACCGACGACAGGTCGATGAGCAGGTACCGCTTGTCGGCCAGCTCTCCCAAGGCGTCTCGGAACTGCCCAACCGTGTAGGCGTCGAGCTCACCTACCGGCCGGCAGACCGTATAGCTGTCCGCCTCGTCAACCTGGATGTCGAGCACGTTGCTCCTCCTCCCGGAACCGAGCGGCGATCGTAGCGGCGGCGGACGTGGCTCTGGCTCCGGCATGGCGACGGCGCCGCTGGCACCCGACCTTTCCCGACTCGTAGCCTGCGCAATCGTGCCCGACGTGCTCATCGCGACCGACGCCGACTGGATCTTCGACGAGGTCGACGCCGCGCTGACCGACGAGGGCACCAACGTGGTGCGGGTCCGTGCCGGGCGTGACGTCAGGGACGCCGTGCGCCACGTGAACCCAAGCCTGGTCGTCCTGGACCTGCAGATCGGCAACATGGGCGGCATAGCCACGGCGCTCGACCTGCAGCAGGAGTTCGACTTCGGCGAGGTCCCGACGGTGCCCATCCTGCTGCTGCTCGACCGCCCGGCCGACGTGCCCATGGCGCGCCGCACCGGGGTCCAGGGCTGGCTGCTCAAGCCGCTCGACGCCTTCCGCCTCCGCCGTGCCGCCCGGGCCATCGCCGCCGGCGACACGTTCTTCGAGCCCTCGGGGCTCGCTCCCGCCTGACGGGTTGGCCCCGGAACGGCCGTTCCGGCCCGATTCTCGGGTCGATGCCGGATCGGCGGGCGGATAGAGTTTCCGTTCCGGTTCACCGGGTGGTGGCTCAGCTTGGCAGAGCGCTGCGTTCGGGACGCAGAGGTCGCCGGTTCAAATCCGGCCCACCCGACCAGGTCAGAGCGTATTTCTGACCAGTAGTCAAGAGCCATTCTGGCAGCGCTTCTGCCATACGTGAGTGATGGCGGCTACCCTCACGGTCTCGTGAAGGGCACGAAGCAGTTCAAGGCAGGCGCCTGGCGCCTGACGGTGGACGCCGGTACGGACCCCGTCACCGGCCAGCGGCGGCGCGTCCACCGCACCGTGCATGCCCCCAACAACAAGCGAGGCGAACGACAAGCCGACACCGAACTGGCCAAGCTCGTCGTCGAAGCCGGGGCCCAGCGGGCACTGCCGACCTCAGGCGTGGTCGTCGAACAGCTCCTCGCGCGCTACATCGCCAGCCGAGCCACGGCGTGGGCACCTGGGGCTGCTGAGGCGACGAGGCGGAGGGTGGACCATCACATCACCCCCCACCTTGGCGCCATCGCGATCGAGAGGCTCCGGCCCGTCGATGTCGAGCACTGGCACGCGACGCTGCGCACAGCGGGCGTGTCTGAGGCCTCGATCGGGCGGGTCCACGACGTCCTGCGGGCGGCGCTGAACTGGGCCGAGCG
>DASQUK010000266.1:0-36225 GCA_035641315.1 Acidimicrobiales bacterium
TGACCAACGATGGCGGCGCTACGTGGGTCGAGCGCAACGTGGGGTTGGGCTCTGCGTCGGGCACGTTCGCACCCGTCGTCCGTTTGCACAATGTGCACTTCTCACCGAACTATACGATGGACGGCACGATCTTCGCTGCGACTTCCTCAAGAATGCTCAAGTCGACCGATCGCGCCGCGTCGTGGAACACCATTTCGGTGGGAGACTACCCAACTTCAACGTACCGACAGTTCGTCATCGCCGTCTCTCCAGCCTATGCGCAGGACAGGACCGTCTACGTAGGAACACGGCAAGGCGAGATCTACCGATCCAATGCCGGCGGCGAGGCAAACACCTGGTCGCTGCTCGCAAACGTTGGTGGACGGGTCCGTTCGCTCGTGCTCGGCCCGCAGTTCCCCGCCGATCCAGTGGTCTACGCCAGCACGGTGAACGGGATCTTCAAGAGCGTGGATGCGGGAGTTCACTGGCAGCCCACAGGTCCGTCAGGGATCTCGATGCTCGCCATCTCGTCGGACTACTCGAGCGACGGCACCGTGTTCGCCGGTACCGACAGCGGTGTCTTCGTCACCCGCGACGAAGGTGCGACCTGGACGGAGCTCACGGCCGCCCCCCTGTCGACTTCGACCGATGTCGAGGCCATCGCGGTCTCGCCGAACTACGGGGCCGACCGCACACTGCTCGTGAGTGTGCTCGGAAAGGGCCTGTACAGATCGACTGATGGTGGCACAACATTCGCCGCAGTCGGAGTGGCGTTGATTGCAAACAACCACCTAATCGCTGATTACGACAACCCCACGTCGGCGCCAATCCAGTTCTCGCCTACGTACGCGCGCGATCGAACGATCTTCGGGATGGCGCAGGATGACATTGTCAAATCGACTGACGGGGGCGACAGCTGGCAGGTGCTCAGCCTTCCACCGGCTGCGGATTTCCTCAAGCCGCCTGTGGTCGCGGCGGCGCCAACAACCCCGCAGGTAACCGAAGGTGCCACCGGAACGACACGTGTCATGCGCATCGCGTTCGACTTGACGCACCCTTATGCCTCGACGGTGACCGCCAAGTGGCGAACGGTCGACGTACCAGATAACCCCAATATCGCTTCGTCGGTCCAGGGTGACTACGTCGCCGCCTCGGGCACGCTGACCTTCCCGAAGGCCTCGACGCGACAATACGCGGACGTTGTCGTGAACGGGGACGGTGTCGACGAGACAGACGAGCTCATCGTCATTTCGCTCCTGGAATCCACTAATGCGTCGATCGGCGGGTTCTGGGGTCTCGGCTTCGGAATGATCGCTGACGACGACTAGTCGTTGCGGTCTGTGTCGGCGCGGAGTCCGTTGTGGAACGCCGAGCAGGCGCCGACACCACGATCAGCGGCGTTGGCAGGTCGGGCACCAGGTCGTCGTCCGGCCGTCGAGCACCCGGGAGCGCAGCTCGGTGCCGCAGCGCGGGCACGGCAGCCCCGCCTGGCCGTAGACGTCGAGGCGCTGCTGGTTGCGCCCCGGCCGGCCCTCGACGTTGCGGTAGTTGGTGAGCGTCGTCCCGCCGTGGTGGAGGCTGCCCGTCAGCACCGCACGAACGGCGTCGAGCAGCGCCGCCGCCTGCGCCCGCGTCACGGTCCGCCGCGCCGGGTGGATGCGGGCCCGCCACAGCGCCTCGTCGGCGTAGATGTTGCCCACGCCGGCAATGGGACGCTGGCTGAGCAGCTGCGTCTTGACCGCCCGCCGGCTGCGCTTGAGCGCCCGCCAGAAGTCCTCGGCCGAGAGCCGCGGATCGAGCGCGTCGGGTCCCTGGACCGCCAGAGTCCCCGCGTAGAGCCCGTCCTCGGCCACCGCCAGCCGCCCGAAGCGGCGCACGTCCCGGTACTCGAGCGCCTCGCCCGTTCCCCCCGGCTGCGCGTCGCGGTCGAGGCCCCACCACGCCCGGACGTAGGCGTCACCCACGTCCCCCGCCGGCCGCACCCGCAGCGATCCCGTCATGCCCAGGTGCACGATCAGCTCACGCCCGTCATCCAGGGGCAGTAGCAGGTACTTGCCTCGGCGCGCCGTACCGGTGATCGTCGCCCCCTCCACCTCCAGGGCGGGCGTGAACTTGGGATGAGTGAACGCCCACGCCGACGTGATCTTCCGGCCCACCACCAGCGGCTCCAGCTGCCGCCGGATGGTCTCGACCTCGGGCAGCTCCGGCATCGAGGCGGGCCCGCCTACGCCTCCATCACCACGGGGACGATCATCGGACGGCGCTTGGTCGACTCGTTGACGAAGCGGCCGGCCGCCCGGCGCACCACCTTCTGGAGCGCCTCGATGTCGGTGCCGCCCTCGGCGAACGACTCCTTGACCGCCTGGCGCACCTCCTCGGCGCACTCGGCCAGCAGCGGCTCGGCTTCGGGCGCGTAGACCCACCCACGGGTGATCACCTCGGGCCCGGTCAGGATCGCTCCGGTGGCCACGTCCACCGTGACCACGACCACCACGACGCCCTCCTCGGCCAGCACCCGCCGGTCACGCAGCACGCCGTGGCCGACGTCGCCGATGATCCCGTCGACGTAGAGGTAGCCGGCCGGGACGGTCGCGTCGACCCGCAGGCCGTCGTCGTCGAGCACCAGCTGGTCGCCGTCGGTGCACACCAGCACGTGGTCGTCGCCGACGACGCCCATGCTCCGGGCCAACTTGGCGTGGGCGACCATGTGGCGGTACTCCCCGTGCACGGGCACGAACCAGTCCGGGCATACGACCGACAGCAGGGTCTTGAGCTCCTCCTGCTTGGCGTGGCCCGAGGCATGGACGTCGGCCACCCCCGAGTGCACGACCTCGGCGCCCAGGCGCACCAGCCCGTCGATCACCTTGGACACGTTCATCTCGTTGCCGGGGATGGGGTGCGACGAGAGGATGACCGTGTCGTCGGCGTTGATCTCCAGCCAGCGGTTGTTGCGCTGGGCCATGAGCGACAGCGCCGACATGGGCTCGCCCTGGCTCCCGGTCGAGATCACGCACACCTTGCCCGGGGGGAGGTCGCGGACGTCGTCGATGTCGACCAGCGCGTGGTCGGGGATCCGCAGCAGCCCCATGTCCCGCGCCAGCCGCACGTTCTTCTTCATCGACAGGCCCAGCGTCGCCACCTTGCGCCCGAACGCCAGCGCGGCGTCGGCGATCTGCTGCACCCGGTGGATGTGGCTGGCGAAGCAGGCGATGACGATGCGCCGCCCCTCGTGCTCGTGGAACAGGTGGTAGAGCACCCGTCCGATCGAGGTCTCACTGCGGGCGTAGCCGGGCTCCTCGGCGTTGGTGGAGTCGCTCAGCAGCAAGCGCACGCCGTCGCCCGCCGCCAGCGCCCCGATGCGACCCAGGTCGGTGAGCCGCCCGTCGACCGGCGTGAGGTCCAGCTTGAAGTCGCCGGAATGCAGGATCGTGCCCTGCGGCGTGTGGAACGCGGTGGCGAAGCCGTGTGGCACCGAGTGGGTCACAGGGATGAACTCGACGTCGCAGGGACCGATCCGCCGCCGCTCTCCGTCGAAGACCGGCACCAGCTCGGTCCGCTCCAGCAGCCCCGCCTCCTCGATGCGGTTGCGGGCCAACCCGAGGGTCAGCTCCGACCCATAGATCGGGAAGGACATCTCGCGCAGCAGGTAGCTGAGTCCGCCCATGTGGTCCTCGTGGCCGTGGGTGATGATCGCCCCGTCCACCCGGTCGGCGTTGGCGCGCAGGTACGTGAAGTCGGGGAGGACCAGGTCGACGCCGAGCATATCGAGCTCGGGGAACATGAGCCCGACGTCGAGCAGGAGGATGCGCCCCTGCACCTCGATGCACGCGCAGTTGCGCCCGATCTCGCCGAGGCCGCCGAGGAAGGTGATGCGTACCGGACCGGGCATGTTGCCGGCGAACCTACCGGCTGCCGGCCGCAGCGACCATCACCGGAGAAGTCCGAGCCCTGTCAGCACCTCGCGCAGCGCGGCCCGCGCGTCGTCGGTCACCGGCGGGAGCGGCAGGCGGCACGGCCCATCGTGCACGCCCAGCTCGGCCAGCGCCGCCTTGGCAGCGGACGTCTGTACCCAGCTCGGCCCGACCTCGACCCCGAACGAGGGCGCCATCCGGGCGTTGACCTGCCGGGCCCCGGCCAGGTCGCCCTTGTCGTAGGCGGCGATCATCTCCGCCATCAGGTCGCCCGCCCAGTGGGTCGCGACCCCGATCACACCGACGGCGCCGACTCCCAGCAGGGCCAGCGTCATCGCGTCGTCGCCCGAGTAGACGTCGAAGTCGTCACCCGCCTCGGCGATCACCCGGGCGGTGGTGCCGGGATCGCCGGCCGCATCCTTGAGGCCGACGATGGTGGGCACCTCGCGCGCCAGCCGGATCAGCACCTCGGTGTCGATGCGCCGGGCGGTGCGGATGGGGACGTCGTACAGCACGACCGGCAGGTCCGTGGCGCCGGCGATAGCCCTGAAGTGCGCGTCGATGCCGGCCTGCGGCGGGCGGTTGTAATACGGCGTGACCAGCAGCAACCCGTCGACCCCCGTCTCGGCCGCCCGCCGGGCCAGCTCGACGCTGTGGCGCGTGTCGTTGGTCCCCGCCCCCGCCAGCAGCGGTACGTCGACCGCGGCACGGACGGTCCGCCACAACGTCAGCTTCTCGTCGTCGTCGAGCGTGGGCGCCTCGCCGGTGGTCCCGGCCAGCACCAGGCCGTCGCTCCCGTGGTCCACCAGCCAGCGGGCCACGTCGGCCGCACCCTCGGCGTCGAGCGAGCCATCGGAGGTGAACGGGGTCACCATGGCGGTGAGGACCTTGCCGAACCGAGCGGTACCCATCACGGGACTCCCTTCCCTGCTGCTTGTTCCTCGGCGGTTTGTACCGCGGCGGGCTCCGCCTCGGCGGTGCGATCGAGCGCCAGCGTGGTCAACAGGTCCTCGTGCAGCTCGAACCAGACCGTGTGGTAGCTGGGCATGAGCGGTTTCGTGAACCAGTCGCGCTCCCCCGCCTCGACCTTCCTGATCGCACGGGTGAGCCGGGGCCGGTAGGGCCGGTAGCGCTCGAGCGCGCTGGCCAGGTCGTCGCACAGCGGCTCGACCCGGCGGTGCAGCCTCACCAGATCGGCCACGACCCAGGCGTCGTAGTCGGGATCGCTGTGGTCGTTGCGCACCGGGGTCCCGGCGACGTCACGCACCTGCCAGCGGCTGCAGGCGTCGAGCACGCCGGGGTTGAGCGCCCGGAAGCGCTCGTAGGCCGCCTCGATGGCAGGCCGGGCCCCGGCGGTGTCGACTTCGCGCCCGACGAGCCGGGAGTGCTCGGCCCTCCCGGGCGGCATGAGCGACCAGCCGCCAATCGGGGCGTCACGGTGCACGACCAGCCCCTCGGCGGCGAGCTCCTGCAAGCAGGCCCCGACCTCGGCGACGGGGAGGCCCACGCCCTCGGCGATCGCGGCGGCGTCGGCCCGTCCCTTCAGGCGCAGCCCGTGCAGCGCGAGCAGGCGGGGATCGGACCGGTGCGCCATCTGTCCGAGGGTACCGCGGCGCACCCCCGGCTCAGGTGGCCGCCTTGCGCTCTCGGCGCCCGGTGCTCGACCGGGGCGAACCCGTGCATCCGGCCCATGTCGTGCCCACCGTCCACCGTGACGAGCGTCGGCGATCGCGAAAAACTGCGCGGCGGCTGTCCCGTCGGGCCCCGCCCGTTCGACCAGATGGTGACGCCGGCAACCCGCCGGCCGACCGTTAGGAGGAGACCGATGAAGTACCTGTTGTTGCTCAACGTCCAGGAGGACGGCCGCCTCGAGCCCGGCACACCCGAGTGGGACGAGGGCGTCGCCTACTACCAGGAGCGCATGGGCGCGCTGGCCGAGGCCGGCGTGCTGATCGACAGCGCCCCCCTGCAGCCGGCGTCCGCCACCACGACCGTCCGCGTCCGCGACGGCGAGACGGTCATCACCGACGGGCCCGCAGCCGAGATCAAGGAGGTGCTCGGCGGGTACACGCTGGTCGAATGCGCGAACCTCGACGAGGCGCTCAAGTGGGCGGCCACCATCCCGGCCGCCGAGCACGGCTCGGTCGAGGTGCGCCCGGTGATAGGCGGCTCGTCCTGAGCCGGGACTCACTCGACACGGACCTCGACGACCTGTTCCGGGCCCACTGGTGGGGTGCGGTGGCGACCGCGACCCGGCTGGTGGGCGGGGACCTGGGCCTGGCCGAGGACGCCGCGCAGGACGCGTGTGCGGTCGCCCTCGGCCAATGGCCGGAGGCCGGTGTGCCGGCCAATCCCCGGGCGTGGCTCGTGAGCGTGGCTCGCCACAAGGCGCTCGATCGCATCCGGCGCGAGTCCCGCCGGCTCGGCAAGGAGGCGGCCGCCATGCGTGATCTCGCACCACCGGAGCCCCCACCCCGGGGGCACTCGCTGGGCGACGACGAGCTGGGGCTCATCTTCATGTGCTGCCATCCCGCCCTCGATCCCGGCGTGCGGGTGCCGTTGACCCTGCGGTCGGTGTGCGGGATGACGACGGCCGAGATCGCTGCGGCGTTCCTGATACCCGAGCCCACGATGGCCAAGCGGCTGGTGCGGGCGAAGCACAAGATCCGGGATGCCGGGATCCCCCTGCGCACCCCCGGCCCCGAGGAGCTCGAAGATCGCCTCGCCGCCGTGCTGCGGGTGGTCTACCTGGTCTTCACTGAAGGCCACATGGCCACCGGCGGCGAGCATCTCGTGCGCGGCGACCTCTGCGACACGGCCATCCGGCTGGCCCGAGCGCTGACCGAGCTGCTCCCCGGCGAACTGGAAGTGACCGGGCTGCTGGCGCTGCTGCTGCTGACCGACGCCCGCCGGCCGGCCCGCGTCGACTCCCACGGCGACCTCGTGCTGCTCGAGGAACAGGACCGCACCCGCTGGGACCAACGGCTCATCGCCGAGGGCGAGTCCCTGGTCACGGACGCGCTCCGCCAGGGCCGCCCGGGCCCGTACCAGCTACACGCCGCCATCGCCGCGTGCCATTCGACGGCGCCGTCGGCCGCCGCCACCGACTGGCGCCAGATCGCGGCGCTGTACAGCGAGCTGCTCCGCTACGAGCCGTCGCCGGTGATCGAGGCCAACCGCGCAGTGGCGGTGGCCATGGCGGAGGGACCGACGGCCGGGCTGGTGGTCCTCGACACCGTGGCCGCCCACCCGCAGCTCCAACGCTGGCCCCAGCTACACGTCGCACGCGCCGAGCTGCTGCGCCGCCTCGACCGGCGGAGCGAGGCCGCCGAGGCCTACCGCCTAGCGCTCCAGCTCGAGCCGCCGGCCCCGGAGCGGGCGTTCATCGCCCGCCGCCTCGCGGAGGTCACGGCGGCAGGGTCCTGAGCACCGTTCTGTCAGCGGTCAGGTACCAGGTTGCGCGTGAGCGCTGGCAGCAGTATCCAGCCGGTCGTCGCGGTCGTCGGCCTCCTTGCCCCGCCGCCCCACCACGCGGCGCAGGACCAGCGGATAGCCGACGACGGCGATCGTCGAGAAGATGAACCACTGCACCGCGTAGCCGAGGTGCGGTCCCTCGGACAGGTCCGCAGGCAGCACCGGGAGGATCGCCGCCGGATCGGGCCGGTCGGGTCGGGCGGCGTTGGGCTCGGGCGGGTCGGACTCGTCGGCACGCACCAGGGCGGGCAGGATGCCGTCGCCGGCGTCGAGCAGCGGGGCGACGTCCCGAGGCGCAGTCCCGTCGAGCCCGTCGGGGTCGACCACCAGGCCCGTGACCGTCACCTCGCCCGTGGGAGGGGGCACGTCGGCCACCGAGCTGTCGGATGTGAGGCTCACGAAGCCGCGGATCACGCCCACCCGCTCCCCTTCGGCGAGCCGCAGGGGAGTGACAAGCCACGCGCCAGGGACGCCCTCCTGGGTGCGGTTGCGGACCGTTACGGTCGTGGGGGCGTCATAGGTCCCCGTGGCGGTGACCGCCCGGTAGCGGGCGCCGTCGACCGCGGCCTCGCCGTCGCCGGGATCGAGCAGCTCGCCCACAGGCGTCACCGGCTGCTCGGACCGGGCCTCGATCAACGCGTTGCGGTCGCGTTTGTCGTCCAGCCTGCGCAGCTGCCAGAAACCCAGGTTCACCATGGTGATCACCAGCAGGACCACGAACAGATGCGACAGCAGCCATCGGGGTCTCAGCAGGAAGCGGGCGTTCGCCACGTCCCAAGGCTAAGAGCGAGCCCGGGCACGGGCCATTCCGCCGCCGCCACGGGTGACGAGATCTTGACGTGCGACCCCGATGACCTGGCGGCGATGGCCGAGGCGGCCGCCAAGCGCGTGTCCATCATCCGGGTCGGCGCCTGAGCGCGCCTCGTCGGTCAGACCGTCGGCAGCGTGTAGTCGGCGAAGCGATCGCGCAGGTCCTTCTTCGAGAACTTCCCGACCGAGGTCTTGGGGATCTCGTCGACGAACACGACGTCGTCGGGCAGCCACCATTTGGCAACCCGGGGCTCGAGGAAGGCGATGATCTCGTCCTTGGTGACGGTCTCGCCCTCCTTGGACACCACGCACGCCAGCGGGCGCTCGCTCCAGCGGGGATGCGCCACCCCGATGACGGCGGCCTCGGCCACCTTGGGATGGGCCATGATCTCGTTCTCCAGCTCGA
Source organism: Acidimicrobiales bacterium (assembly GCA_035641315.1). GTDB lineage: Bacteria > Actinomycetota > Acidimicrobiia > Acidimicrobiales > VFJN01 > DASQUK01. The sequence continues at coordinate 8,581 of DASQUK010000266.1, forward strand.
CCGAGCTGACCCACTCGCCGCCCGACTTGATGACGTCCTTGGTGCGGTCGCGCAGCTGGATGTAGCCGTGGCGGTCGATGCTGGCCACGTCACCGGTCTTGAGCCAGCCGTCCTCGGTGAACGACTCGGGCGAGCGGGCGTCGTTGTAGTAGCCGGCGATGACCCACGGGCCGCGCACCTGCAGCTCGCCGGACGACTCGCCGTCCCACGGCTGCTCCTTGCCGGACCCGAGGTCGACGACCCGGGCCTCGATGCCGAACAGTGGCTGGCCCACGGTGGTCCGCAGCTCCGCGCGGCCCTCGTCGTCGAGCGCGGCGTCGAGCGTCGACTTGATGTGCCCCGACGACGCCACCGGCGACGTCTCCGTCATGCCCCACGCCTGCATGATGGGCAGGCCGACCTGCTCGCGGTACGCCTCGGACAGCGCCCGCGGCACCGCCGAGCCGCCGCAGGGGATGGCGCGGAGGCTCGATACGTCGCGCCCCTTGAGCTCGGGCAGCACGCCCATCCAGATGGTGGGCACGCCCGCGGCCAGCGTGACCCGTTCCGACTCGATCAGGTCGGCCAATCCCTTGGGCGACAGGTCGGGCCCCGGCATGATCAGGTCGGCGCCGCACGCCACTGCGGCGTGGGCCAGTCCCCAGGCGTTGGCATGGAACATAGGGACCACCGGCAGCACCCGGTCCTCCTCGACCGGGCCCAGTCCCCCCGACGTGAGCACGCCGTAGGTGTGCAGGAACGTCGAGCGGTGCGAGTAGACCACGCCCTTGGGGTTGCCGGTGGTGCCGCTCGTGTAACACATCGACGCCGCCTGGTTCTCGTCGTCGACACGGAGCTCGGCGGGCTCGGCGGCGGCCAGCAGCTCCTCGTAGTCGTGGACCGCCTTGCCCGCCGGCGGATCGGGGATCTCGCCGGCGCCGTCGTCCATCACCACCACGTGGCGGACGGTCGCGAAAGTGTCGAGCAGCGGCCAGACCAGCTTGGCCAGCGTGCGGTCGATGAACACGACCTCGTCCTCGGCGTGGTTGGCGATGTAGGTGAGCTGGTCGGGGAACAGCCGGATGTTGAGAGCGTGCAACACCCGGTTGGTGCACGGCGCCGCGAAGTACAGCTCGAGGTGGCGGGCTGTGTTCCAGCCGAACGTGGCAACCCGGCCGTCGGCACTGATGCCCAACTGGTCGAGCACCGTGCCCAGGCGCCGGGTCCGCTCGGCCCACTCGCCGTAGGTGACCCGCTGCCTCCCGGCGGCCGTGACCGTCACCACCTGCTTGTCGAAGAACAGGCGCTCGGCCCGCGCATGCAAGTGGGTCAACGTGAGCGGATGGTCCTGCATGAGCCCCTGCATCGGGCGACTCCCCCTCGTGTTGCGTGTGGCCAGCGAGCCTACGCGGTCGCCCCGGATGGACGCCTACGCTCACGCGGGCATGGCCGAGGCATCCCCACGCTCCCCCGCCTCGGTGCCTCGGCGCCGACCGTCACGCCGCCAGGTGGCGGCCCTGGCGGTGCCGTTGGTGGCCCTGGTGGTGATGGGCTACGTCGGCGACGCCCTGGCCCCTACGCTGGTCGACACCCACCCGGCGTGGCTCATCGGCCTGAACGCCCGCAACCGCAACCTGGCGTTGGCCACCAACTCGCTCGACGCCTGGACTTATTACGGCGTCGGCACGGTCCGCCTGCTGATCAGCGACCCGTTGTTCTTCCTGCTCGGCTACTGGTACGGCGACGCGGCGGTCACCTGGATGGAGCGGCGCACCAACACCTGGGGCCAGATGCTGCGGCAGATCGAGCAGTGGTTCGGCAAGGCCGCGTACCCGCTCATCTTCGTTGTCCCCAACAACTACATCTGCCTGTTCGCCGGGGCCGCGGGCATGCCGTTGCGGGCGTTCTTCGCCGTGAACCTGGCCGGGACGATCACGCGGCTCTGGCTGATCCGGCTGGTGGGCGAGACGTTCGAGTCGCCGCTCGACGACCTGGTGGGCTGGATCGGGGACAACCGGGTGCCGCTGCTCGGGGTGTCCGTCGCCCTGGTCATCGTGTCGATCGCCCTGGAGGCCCGCCGGGGCGAGACCGAGGTCGGATCGCTGGCCCACCTCGACGACGAGTTGGAGGAGGTGTCCGAGGAGCTGGAGCAGCGCCGGGCCTCACCGCCGGCGGACCGACCGGGCGACGGTGACGGCGAGGAGAGCGGCGAGCCATCTCGTTGACGCACCGACCGGCGGTCGTACACCGGGCCCGGGCGTAGGGCGGGATCGTCGTTCCTGGTCGTAGCTGTGCGGCGATGTGCCGCGTAGCTACGACCAGTTTGCTCAGGTCGCCTTCCCCCGTTTGGCCGCCCGGGCCCGGGTGGCCTGGTCGAGGACCAGCTTGCGGAGGCGGACCGAGCGGGGGGTGACCTCCGCGCATTCGTCGTCGGCGATGTGCTCCAACGCCTGCTCCAGCGACAAGGACCGTGGCGGGATCAGCTTCTCGAAGCTCTCGGCGGTCGATGACCGCATGTTGGTGAGCTTCTTCTCCTTGGTGGGGTTGACGTCCATGTCGTCGGCGCGGGCGTTCTCGCCCACGATCATCCCCTCGTACACCTCGACGCCGGGCCCGACCATAAGCTGCCCCCGCTCCTGCAGGTTGAGCAGCGAGAACGCCGTCGTGGTCCCCGACCGATCGGCCACCAGCGAGCCGTTGCGCCGGGGCCGGATCTCGCCCGCCCACGGCTCCAGGCGCTCGAACACGTGGTGGAGCAGCGCCGTGCCCCGGGTCTCGGTGAGCAGCTCGGTGCGGAAACCGACCAGCCCCCGGGCCGGCACTAGGTGCTCGAGCCGGACCCAGCCGGTGCCGTGGTTGATGATCTGCTCCATGAGCCCCTTGCGCAGCGCCAGGAGCTGGGTGACCACGCCCAGATAATCCTCGGGCACGTCGACCGTCACCCGATCGACCGGCTCGTGCACCACGCCGTCGATGTCGCGGGTGAGCACCTGGGGCTTGCCCACGGTCAGCTCGAAGCCCTCGCGCCGCATCATCTCGACCAGCACGGCGAGCTGCAGCTCGCCCCGGCCCTGCACCTCCCACGTGTCGGGCCGCTCCGTTGGCAGCACGCGGATGCTCACGTTGCCCACCAGCTCCTGGTCGAGCCGGTTCTTGACGAGCCGGGCGGTGAGTGACGTGCCCTCGCGCCCGGCCAACGGCGACGTGTTGGTGCCCACGGTCATGGACAGGCTGGGCTCGTCGATGGTGATGACCGGCAGCGGGCGGGGGTCGTCAGGGTCGGCCAGGGTCTCGCCGATGGTGATGTCGGGGATGCCGGCGATGGCCACGATCTCGCCCGGCCCGGCCGACTCCGCCGGCACCCGGTCGAGGGCGTCGGTCACGTAAAGCTCGGTGAGCTTGGCCCGCTCGATGGTGCCGTCGGCGCGGCACCACGTCACGGCCCGGCCCTTGCGCAGCGTGCCGCTGCGGATGCGGCACAGCGCCAGCCGGCCGACGTACGGGGAGGCGTCGAGGTTGGTGACCAGCGCCTGGAGCGGCGCTGCGGGGTCGTAGGTGGGGGCGGGGATCCGCTCGATCAGCACGTCGAGCAGCGGCTTGAGGCCGCCGCCCTCGGGCAGCCCCGCACCGTCGGCCGGGCGGTCGAGCGACGCCCTGCCCTGCCGGGCCACGCAGTAGACGATCGGGAAGTCGAGCTGGTCGACGTCGGCGTCGAGGTCGAGGAACAGCTCCTCCACCTCGTGCACCACGTCGGCGATGCGGGCATCGGGCCGGTCCACCTTGTTGATGACGAGGATCACCGGCAGCCGGGCGGCCAACGCCTTGCGCAGCACGAACCGGGTCTGCGGCAGCGGGCCCTCGGACGCGTCGACCAGCAACAGCACGCCGTCGACCATCGACAGCCCCCGCTCGACCTCGCCGCCGAAGTCGGCGTGGCCCGGCGTGTCGACGATGTTGATCTTCACGTCGCCGTAGCGCACCGCCGTGTTCTTGGCGAGGATCGTGATGCCCTTCTCGCGCTCGAGGTCCATCGAGTCGAGCACACGGTCGGCGACATCCTGGTTGTCCCGGAACGCGCCGGACTGCCACAGCATCTGGTCGACGAGCGTGGTCTTGCCGTGGTCGACGTGGGCCACGATGGCCACGTTGCGCAGGTCGGCGCGGGTCTGCACGAGGGGAGTCCTTCCGTGTGTTTGCCGCGAGGGCGGACGGACCAGCCTACGGCGGTTTGCGATCTGTTCGGCTCTCCGGGGGCTCTTGGTGGCCCGCCGCCGACTAGACCCAGGGGCATGGACGTCTACGAAGCTCTCTACACCACCCGAGCCATGCGGCGGGTGCGGCCCGATCCCATCCCCCACGAGGTGCAGGCCCGCATCCTCGACGCCGCCGTGCGGGCACCGAGCGGCGGTAACACGCAGCTGTGGCGATTCCTGCTGGTCGACGACGCCGACGTGAAGGCCAAGCTCGGGCCGCTCTACCGTGACAGCCTGCGCCAGCTGTGGGCGACCGTGTACGCCGACCGCTTGGCGGCGATGGAGGCCAAGCCCAACGAGCCGGCGAGCGTGCAGACGCGCAAGGTGGTGCGGTCGGCCCAGCACCTCGCCGACCACTTCGAGGAGGTGCCGCTGTACCTGTTCGCCTTCATCCAGCACGACCCGACCGGCGGCTCGATCTACCCCGCGGTGTGGAGCGCGATGCTGGCCGCCCGGGCCGAGGGCGTCGGGACGTCGCTCACCACCGTCCTCGGCTACTTCCACGGCCCCGAGTCGCTCGAGATCCTGGGCGTGCCCGGCGACGAGGGCTGGATGATGTCGTGCTGCGTCTCGTTCGGTTACCCCACGGGCCGCTGGGGCGTGGCGCCCCGCCGACCCGCCCACAAGGTGGCCTTCCGCAACCAATGGGGGACGCCACTAGGCTTCGAGGTGCCGGAGCCGCTGTGGTCACCTGCCGGCTGACGCCAGCAGCACGTCGCGGGTGACCTCCATCTGGCCCCGGTGCTGCGCCAGCTCCTCGTAGATGTGGACGAGCGCGCCGCCCTGGGTTCGCCCCAGCGGCAGTTCGGCGTCCTCCGGCTCGGGCATGCCGCGGGGCGGAGCCGACGGATCCAGGTCGGCCAAGTCGGCCGCGAGCTGGCGCCGTGCCCGCCGGGCCCGCGCGACCAGCTCGTCCACTGAGCCTCGGGCACGGAACTCGGCGTCGCGGTCCCGCTGGATCGTGCGTCCGGCCACCAGCTCGCCGCCCCAGTACTCCATCACGCCCAGGCAGTGGTAGAGCACGGCGTAGGGCGAGTTGGCGCCCGGCACGTCGAGCTTGCGGTTGGCGAGCTCGTCGCCGAGGTCGGTCACGATCGCGACCATGCCCTCGAGCGCCTCGTCCACGAAGTACAGGTAGTCCTCAATGCTGATCACGAGCGTCTAGCTTCACCCGAATGCAGCCCCGGTCGCGTGTCGCACCGTTCGAGGGCGTCGGCGTCGCCCTCGTGACCCTGTTCGAGCGGAACGGCGCGCTGGACGCGCCGGCGACGGCGGCCCACGCTGCCCGGCTGGTCGACGCCGGCATCCGGGGCGTGGTGGTGGCCGGATCGACCGGGGAGGCGGCGACCCTCGACCCCGACGAGCGCAGCGCCCTGCTCGCCGCCGTGCGCGAGTCGGTGGCCGGACGGGTGTCCGTGCTCGCCGGCACGGGGGCACCGTCGGCCCGCCAGGCGGTGGCGCTGTCCCGGCGGGCCGCCGACGGCGGGGCAGACGCGCTACTGGCGCTGTCCCCGCCCGGCGCCGACGACGCCCGCCGCTACTACGAGGCGCTGGTCGCCGCCGTCGACGTGCCCGTGCTCGGCTACCACTTCCCCGCGGTGTCGGCGCCGGGTATCCCCGTGGACCTGGTGGCGGAGTTGCCGATCGCCGGGCTCAAGGACTCGACCGGCGACCCCGAGCGCCTCGCCCTCGAAGCCGACGCCCTGCCGGTCGGGCTCTACACCGGCAGCCCCGCGGTCCTGCTGCAGGCCCGGGCCATGGGCTGCAGCGGGGCCATCCTGGCGCTGGCCAACGTCGACCCCGCCGGCTGCGCCCAGGCCTGGGACGGCGACGGCGCCTGCCAGCGCGAGCTGATCAACGGCCATCGCGTCGGAGCCCTGGCCGGCATCGCGGGACTCAAGCGGACGCTCGCGGCCCTCCACGGCACCTCGCCGGTCACCCGCGTCGGCTGACCGGTCGGGTCCCGCCGCGCCCGACCGGCACCGGATCAGGCCCCGAAACGGCGCTGGAGCTCGAACTTGAGGATCTTGCCCGACGGATTGCGGGGTAGCGCGTCCACCACCTCGAGCTGCTCGGGCAGCTTCCGGGTGATGAGGCCGGCGTCGCGCAGGTGCGCCGTCATCTCCTCGAACGTCAGCGGATCGCGGCCCGCGGCCGGGACCACGACCGCGCAGGCCCGCTCGCCGCTGTCGGCATCCGGCAGCCCGACCACCGCAACGTCGGCCACCTTGGGATGGGTGAAGAGGAGGTCCTCGACCTCCTTGGCCGAGATGTTCTCGCCCTTGCGGATGATCACGTCCTTGAGCCGACCGGTGATCGTGAGGTTGCCCCGCTCGTCGAGCCGGCCGAGGTCGCCCGTGCGGAACCAGCCCTCGTCGTCGAAGGCGTCGGCGTCGAGCGCCGGATCGAGGTAGCCGAGCGTGACCTGCGGCCCCCGAGCGCGCACCTCGCCCTCCTCCCCCACCGCGGCCTGGGCGCCGTCGGCCCGGACGATCCGCAGGCGGGTCCCTTCCACTGCCCGGCCCTCGGTCGTGGCGAGCACCTCGTCGTCGTCGCGGGCGTCGTTCATGGTGAGGACCGGCGCCTCGGTCAGCCCGTAGCCCGACACCGCTCCCACGCCGAACGCCTCCTTGAGGTCCCAGTGCAGGCTCGGCGGCTTGGGGGCGCCACCCCCCGGGAACGTGCGGACGTGCGGGAACAGCTTCTCCCCCGCGGGCAAAGCCCGCTGCGCCTGTAGGTACACCTGGTGGAAGTAGGTGCCGGCGCCGCCCTGGGTGACGCGCTCTCGCCGCAACAGGTCGATCGTCGTCTCGGGATCGAAGGCCTCGTCGAGCACGAACGTCAGCCCGTACGCCATGGCGGTGTGCATGTACACGCCGCCAGCGACATGGGCGAAGGGGAACACCAGGGCGAAGCGGTCCTCCTGCGCCAAGTGCAGGCGCTCGGACATGCCCCGCGACGCCGCCCGCAGCGAACGGTCGCCGTGGCGGGCGCCCTTGGGCTCGGCTGTGGTGCCGGAGGTGTAGTAGATGAACCGCACCGGCACGTCGTCGCCATCCATGTCGTCGTCGGGCGGCGCCGGGAGACCGGCGGGGTCGCCCTCGGGCAGCGAGCGGTCGGCGACCAGCACCCGGGTCTTGGTCCCCTCGGTCACCGTGCGGGCCATCGCCTCGTAGTCGAAGCCGTGCCACACCGACGGCGCGACCAGCAGGGTGGGCTCGGCCTGGTGCACGATGAACCCCACCTCCCGCTCCCGGTAGATGGGGATGATGGGGTTCTGCACGGCACCGAGCCTCCGCAGCGCGCCGAACAGGACCATGGCCTCGATCCACGTGGGTTGGATCCACGACACGACGTCGCCCTCGCCCACGCCATGGTCCGCCGCCAGTCCGGCGGCCGCCCGCTCCGCTCGGTCGCGGTACTCGCCGAAGGTGATGCGGCGCCCCGTCTCGTCCACCGCCAGCTCGCGCCCGGGCGTAGCCTGGGCCCGGCGCACGATCAGGTCCCAGATGTTGCGGCCTTCCAGCATCGGGCCCCTCCCCTCCTCCCTACAGACCCAGCAGCGGGTCGAGCCCGACGGTCAGTCCCGGCCTCCGACCCACCTCTTTCACGGCCAGCACCACACCCGGCATGAAGCTCGAGCGGTCGTAGGTGTCGTGGCGGATGGTCAGCGACTGGCCGGTGGTGCCCAGCAGCACCTCCTGGTGCGCGACCAGGCCCCGCAGGCGCACCGAGTGCACGGGGATCCCGCCAGCCGCCACCGCCCCCCGGGCGCCGGGCAGCACCTCCTTGCGGGTGGGGTCCTCGCCCCACTCGGCCGACGCGTCGGCCATGCGCCGGGCGGTCAGCACGGCGGTGCCCGACGGCGCGTCGATCTTCTGGTCGTGGTGCAGCTCGATGACCTCGGCGGTCTCGAACCAAGGAGCCGCGAGCTCGGCGAAGCGCATCATGAGCACGGCCCCGATGGCGAAGTTGGGCGCGATCAAGCAGTTGCTGCGGGTGAAGGACGTGCCGATGCGGTCGTAGTCCTCGGCCGTGAACCCGGTGGTTCCCACGACCGCGTGCACCCCGTGCTCGGCCGCCCAGGCGAGGTTGGCCCGGGAGGCGTCCAGGGTCGTGAAGTCCACGACAACCTCGGCGTCGACGGCCAGCAGCGCCGACGGATCGGGGTCGATGTGCACGTCGGAGTCGACGCCGGTGGCGTGCCGCAGGTCGAGGCCCGAGTGGTACGGATCGATGGCGCCCACCAGCTCGAGCTCGGGGTCTTCGGCAACGGCCCGGCACACGGTGCTCCCCATGCGCCCTCCCGCCCCGAACACGCCGACGCGCACCCTCACGGCGCCGCACCCTAGCCAGACCGCTATCGTGTCGGACGATGTAGCGAACACGGCCCCACCGAGCGTCCCGTTCCCATCACGCCCTTGGAGTGCTGTGTCATCGTCCCCCGCCACGCTCATCACCCGCGGCCTGACCGTCGCCGCCGGTCCCCGCCTGCTGCTCGCGGACGTCGACCTTGTTGTCGCGCCCGGCGACCGGCTCGGACTGGTGGGTCCCAACGGCTCGGGCAAGTCCACGTTCCTGAAGATCCTCGCTGGTCTCCGGGCGCCGGAGGACGGCCACGTGCGCCTCGCCCCGCCGTCCGCCGCCGTCGGCTACCTGCCCCAGGAGCCCCGGCCCCGCGCCGGCGATACCGTGCGCGACCTGCTGGCCCGCCGGACCGGCGTGTGGGACGCCGCGGCCCGCCTCGACGCCACCACTGCGGCGCTGGCCGCCCGGGAGCCCGGCGCCGACACCGCCTACGCGGCGGCGCTCGACCGCTGGTTGGGGCTGGGCGGCACCGACTTGGACGCCCGCGCCGGCGCCGTGGCTGCCGACCTCGGCCTGCCAAACGACCTGATGGACCGGCCCACGGTGCACCTCTCCGGCGGGCAGGCGGCCCGGGTGCAGCTGGCGGCGCTGCTGCTGGCCCGCTTCGACGTGTTCCTCCTCGACGAACCCACCAACGACCTGGACCTCGACGGCCTCGATCGGCTGGAGCGGTTCGTGCTGGGGCTCGAGGCGCCGCTGGTGGTGGTGTCCCACGACCGGGCCTTCCTCGAGCGCACGGTGACCGCCGTCGCCGAGATCGACGACCACGCCCACTCGCTGACCCGCTACGACGGCGGCTGGACCGCCTACCTCGACGAGCGGGCCCGCGCCCGCCAGCACGCCGAGCAGGATTACCGCACGTACGTTGACCAGCGCGCCACGCTCACCGACCGGGCCCGCACGCAGCGCCAGTGGGCCGCCAAGGGGGCACGCACCGCCAAGCGCTCGGGCGAGACCGACAAGTTCATCCGCCACCGCCGCGTGCAGAGCTCGGAGAGCATGGCCGCCCACGCCCGGCGCACCGAGAAGGCGCTGGCTCGGCTCGCCCCCGTGGAGAAGCCCTGGGAGGGCTGGGACCTGCGGCTCAGCATCGCCGACGCCGGCCGGGCCGGCGATGTGGTGGCCCGCCTGGACGATGTCGTGGTGGAGCTACGAGCGGACGCCACGGACGCGGACGGCCAGGGCTTCGTCCTGGGGCCGGTGTCCCTCGAGGTGGGCTGGGGCGACCGGATGGCGATCGTGGGCGCCAACGGCTCGGGCAAGACCACCCTGCTCCGGGCCTTGCTGGGCCGGGTGCCGCTGGCCGCGGGAACCCGTTGGCTGGGACCGGGGGTGGTCGTCGGCGAGATCGCCCAGGGTCGCCACGACCTTGAGGCCGAGCCGAAAGGCGAGGCCCCGGGCCCGGGCGGCCCGGCGCGAAGCGCCGAGAGCGGGAAGCACAGCGTCGAAGCCCGAGCGGCCCGCAGCGAAGCTGCAAGAGCGGAAGGAATAACGTCGACAGCCGGCCACGCCGCCCTGCTCGACGGGTTCATGGCCCACGCGGACATCGCCACCGCTGGCGAAGGCCCGCTCGGTGCTCGCCAAGTTCGGGCTCCGCGCCGACCACGTGCTGCGTCCGCCCGAGTCGCTGTCGCCGGGCGAGCGCACCCGCGCCATGCTGGCCGCCCTGCAGGCCCGGGGCGTCAACCTGCTGGTCCTGGACGAGCCCACCAACCAGCTCGACCTGCCCGCCATCGAACAGCTCGAGCAGGCGCTCCAGGGCTACAAGGGCACGCTCATCCTCGTGACCCACGACCGCCGGCTGCTCGACGCCGTCGGCATGGACCGGGTGGTCGACGTGGTCGCCGGTTCGGTGGCCGAGCGACGCTAGAGAGCATCAACATCCCGAGGCAATGGCTTTCATCGGTCCGAGCCCGAGGTCATAGGTTCCAAATCTGAAACCCATGACCTCGGGCTCGTCTCCGTGAAACCAATGACCTCGGCTTCGATCAGCCCAGCAGCGAGTCAGGGACCTGGCCGATGACGGCCAGGGACCGCTCGCCCCCGTAGACCCGCGCGGCGATGGCGCCCACGTCGTCGGCTGTGACAGCCCGGATCCGGGCGAGCTGGTCGTCGACGGTCACGATCTCGTCGCGGGCCATCAGGCTGCGGCCCAGCCGGGCCATGCGCGAGGCCGAGTCCTCCAGCCCCAACACCAATGAGCCCTCGATGAACCCCTTGGCCACGCCCAGCTCGCCCTCCGTCACCCCCGAGGCGACCAGCTTGGCCACCTCGTCGTCGATGACCTCCAGCAGCTCCCCGGCGCGGGCCGGGGCGGTGCCGGCGTAGATCCCCGCCGACCCCGAGTCGTCGTAGGTCGAGGCCCACGAGTACACCGAGTACGCCAGGCCCCGCTCCTCCCGCACCTCCTGGAACAGGCGGCTGGACATGCCGCCGCCCAGCACCTGGTTGGCGACCATCAGCGCGTAGCGGTCGTCGTCGTGGTGGTCCACGCCCCGCCAGCCGATGGCCACGTGCACCTGCTCGGTGGGATCGGCCAGCACCACCCGGGGCGCGGGCCCGTCGGCCGGCCGCTGCCGCACCGGCCGATCTCCGCCGTCGAGCCGTCCCAGCGAGCCGTCGAAGGCGTCCACCAGCTGCTCGTGCGACAGGTTCCCGGCGGCGACGATCACCAGGTTGCGGGGCCGGTACCAACCCCGGAAGAAATCGGCGATCTGGTCACGCTCCACCTGCTCGACCGACTCCCGGGTGCCGAGGACCTCACGCCCCAGCGGGTGGCCGGGGAACATCGCCTCCGCCAGCAGCGTGTGCACGTGATCCTCGGGCATGTCGAGGTTCATGAGGATCTCCTCGAGGATCACCTGCCGCTCGGCCTCGAACTCGTGGGACCGGAACGCCGGGTCGGTCAGCACGTCGCCCAGGATGTCCACACCCAGCCCGACCTGATGGGCGGGCAACCGGGTGTAGTAAGCGGTGTGCTCGCGGCTGGTGAAGGCGTTCATCTCGCCCCCCACCGCGTCGACGGCCTCGGCGATCTGGCGGGCCGTGCGCGTCGACGTCCCCTTGAACAGCAGGTGCTCGAGGAAGTGCGACGCGCCCGCCAGCTCGTCGGGCTCGTCACGCCCGCCGACACTGACCCAGACCCCGAGCGTCACCGAGCGGGCCTCGGGCATGCGCTCGGTGATCACCCGGATGCCGTTGGCAAGCCGGGTCTCGCGGATCTCCTCGGTTGATGCGGCGGACGTCACGTGTAGTGGGACCTCGGGAACCCCGGCAACCTAGCGGCGGCGCCGCCGGCGGCCACCGCGGTCGTCGCCCCGCCCACCGCGGTCACCCCGGTCGCCGCGCTCACCACCGGTCGACACCGACGCCCTGGCCGGACCGAGGTCGCCCAGCTCGGCGCGCAGCTCGGCGTCGAAGGTGTCCTCGAAGCTGACCGGCTCGGTGTCGCTCAAGGTCGAGCCTCCGCCGCCGTCTCGAGTACCGGCCCTCGCCGCACCGCCGTCGCCGCCGCCGGTCCTGGGGGCAGGCTCCGGCGCCGACGCCAGGCTCAGCGACACCTTGCCGCTGGGATCGACGTCGTCGACCCGCACCTCGACCTCGTCGCCGAGGTCGAGCACGTCCTCGACCTTATCGATGCGCTTGCCGCCGCCGATCTTGGAGATGTGCAGCAACCCGTCACGTCCCGGGAGGATGTTGACGAACGCACCGAACTTGGTGATGTTGACGACCCGGCCCTGGTACACCTGCCCCACCTCGGCCGTGGGCGGGTTGAGGATGAGGTTGATCTGGCGGCGAGCCTCCTCGACCGCACCCTTGTCGCTCGAGCCGATCGACACCCGGCCCACCATGCCGTCGTCGTCAACGCTCACGTCGGCCCCGGTCTCGGTGGTGATGGCGTTGATGACCTTGCCCTTGGGACCGATCACCTCGCCGATCTTGTCGATCGGGATCTCGAAGCTGACGATCTTGGGTGCAGTCTCGCCCACCTCCGGGCGGGGCTCCGCGATGGCGTCGCGCATGACCTCGAGGATCCGCAGGCGGGCCTCGTAGGCCTGCTCCAGGGCTCCGCCCAGCACGTCGGCCGGCAGCCCGTCGATCTTGGTGTCGAGCTGCAGGGCGGTGACGAAGTCGCTGGTGCCGGCGACCTTGAAGTCCATGTCGCCGAAGGCGTCCTCGGCGCCGAGGATGTCGGTCAGCGTCGTGTACTTGCCCTCGGCGTACACGAGCCCCATGGCGATGCCCGCCACCGGTGCCTTGATCGGCACGCCGGCGTCCATGAGCGACATGGTCGAGGCACACACCGACGCCATCGAGGTGGAGCCGTTGGAGGCCAGCACCTCGGACACGAGGCGCAACACGTAGGGGAACTCGTCGGCGCTCGGCACCACTGGCAGCAACGCCCGCTCGGCCAGGAGACCGTGACCGATCTCGCGGCGCTTGGGGCTGCCCACCCGGCCGGTCTCGCCGTTGGCCGCGGGCGGCATGTTGTAGTGGTGCATGTAGCGCTTGCGGTCGCGGTTGCCCAGGTTGTCCAGGATCTGGTCGGTCTTGGGCATGCCCAGCGTGGTCACGTTGAGCACCTGGGTCTCGCCCCGCTGGAACAGGCCCGAACCGTGGGCCGTGGGCAGCACGCCCACCTCGGCCGACAGCGGGCGGATGTCGCGGGGTCCGCGGCCGTCGATGCGTAGCCCCTCCTCGACGATGCGACGCCGGATGGCCTTCTTCTGCAGGGCCCGGGCGGCGGCCTTGATCTCGGCGTCGCGCTCGGGGAACTCGGCCGCCAGCTCTTCCCGGATGGCGGCGACGGTCTCGTCGGTGGCGGCGTTGCGCTCGGCCTTGAGCGTGATCTGCGACGCCTGGGCCAGCCGCTCGGTGCCGACGGCCTCGACCCGGGCGTACACGTCGTCGCCATAGTCGAGCTGGGGCTCCCACTCGACGGGGGTGATCAGGTCGGCGGCCTTGGCCGCGTCCACCAGCTGGCGCTGCAGCTCGATCGACTCACGGATCCAGGTCTTGGCGGCCTCGAGCCCGCCGGCGATCACCTCTTCGGTGACGTACGGCGTGCCGTCCTGGTAGAGCTGCCAGGCGGACTCGGTGCCACCGGCCTCGACCATCATGATGGCGATGTCGCCGTCGTCGAGCTGTCGGCCGGCGACCACCAGGTCGAAGGTGGCGTTCTCGCTCTGCTCGTAGGTCGGGTGCGGCACCCAGCGGCCCTCGGCCGACCAGGCGATGCGCACCGCGCCGATGGGCCCCTCGAAGGGGATGCCCGACGCCATGAGGGCGGCGGAGGCGCCGTTGATGGCGAGCACGTCGTAGGGGTTGTGGCCGTCGACGCCCATGACCGTGACCACGACCTGGGTCTCGTTGCGGTAGCCGTCGGCGAAGCTCGGCCGCAGCGGCCGGTCGATCAGGCGACAGGTGAGGATGGCCAGGTCGGTGGGCCGGCCCTCCCGCCGGAAGAAGCTGCCGGGGATGCGCCCGGCCGCGTACATGCGCTCTTCGACGTCGACCGTGAGGGGAAAGAAGTCGATGCCTTCGCGCACGCCGCGGGCGGCGTTGGCGGTGACCAGCACCTGCGTCTTGCCCAGGGTGGCGACGATCGCGCCTTGGCTCTGGAACGCGATCTTGCCGGTCTCGAATGTCAGTGATGTGTCGGTGCCCGAGATCGGGCCGGACACGACGATGGGATCTGCCATCGGTCGCTCTCCTTCCCGGCGGCGCTTGGGCCACCGGAGTCGGGGGCGGCGGGGCCAGTTCCCAGTCGGCAACCCACCGGGAGCTCCCGGGAGGAGGGCGACTGGCAGCTGACCTTCACGCCGCCGGGATTCTGTTGTGTACCAGTATGCGATGAGAGCGGCCCGAGGGCCGCTCCCGAGACGCCTTACCGGCGGAGGCCGTTGCGGGCGACGATCGCCCGGTATCGCTCGACGTCGTTGGCTCGCACGTAGTCGAGCAGCCGACGCCGCTGGCCGACGAGCTGCAACAGCCCACGGCGACTGTGGTGGTCCTTCTTGTGCTTGGCGAGGTGGTCGTTGAGGTGGTTGATGCGTGCGGTGAGCAGCGCGATCTGGACCTCAGGCGACCCCGTGTCGCTGTCGTGGAGCTTGTGCTCGGCGATGATGCCGGGCTTGGCCGCGTCGATCTGGTCGGACACGTGCTTCCTTCATTGCTTGGGTGACTGGTTACCCGGCCCCGATGCGCGCTAGGCGGCGCTCAGAGCGTCGAGAGAGCCTACCAGCCGCTTACCCTGATCAGCGAAGTTGTGCTCACGCCGGCTGCTCCTCTGCCGGGGAATCCACCGTCCAGCGGTACCGGGCCCGGCGGTGTTGCTGGCCCCCCGTGCGCAACTCGGGCGACGGCGTGAGCCGGCGCACCAGGGCGTGCGGCCCCAGGAACGCCAGCTCCATCTGCTCCGGCGTCGCGTCGGGGGCCAGCCCGGCGGCACCCAGCACCGCGGCGCGCACCCGGGCCAGCGGACCGTCGAGCAGCTCGGCGATCACCGCCGGGAGGGTCTCGGGGTCCTTGAGCACCCACGAGTGGGTCCCGCCATGGATCGTGACCAGCGTGCCGCCCGAGCGGCGGGCGGCGTCCACCGCCGTCCGGTAGGGCACGGCGATGTCGCGGTCGCCGTGGATCACCACCACCGGGATCCGTTCCTCCGCCAGCTTCTCCAGCATCTCCTGGCTGCCCTGGGAGCGCAGCATGGAGATCGCCGGGCCCAGCAGCCGCCAGGGCCGGCGGGCATGCCCCATCAGCGTCGGCGCCACCAGCCGCCCCAGCTTGACCGCCTGGCGGGGGTTCTGCAGCCACGGGAGGGTGGACAGCGTGTCCACGGCCAGCGCGGCCGCCACGCCCAGCAGCACCGGAGGGGCGAAGCGTGAGATGCGGATCAGCCGGTCCCAGCAGTCACCCACCACGGCGTCGATGAGCACCACGCCGATGGCCCGGTCGGGCTGGGACGCCACCAGCTGGGTGACCAGCCGCCCGCCCATCGAGTGGCCCGCGAACAGCGCCCGCCGCACGCCCAGCTCGTCCAGCACCCGGGCCAGCAGCCGCGTGTACGACTCGAGCTTCTCGCCGCCCGTGGGCAGGCCCTGGGTGCCCCCGTGGCCGGCCACGTCGACGGCGATGACCTTGAACCCCATGCGCACCAGGCGTGACAGCGTCTGGGCGTAGAGGATGCCCTCGGCCGTGAACCCGTGGACCAGCACGACGGGGACGCCCTGCCCGCACACGGCCACCCCCACCCGGTGGTCGTCGTCGAGCACGACCTCGTGGCGGGCCAGCCGGGGGACGGCGACGAGCTGCCCCGTCTCCGGGGCGGCACCGGTGGGGCCGACGATCGGATCCTGGGTCCCCGACGACGACTCGGCGCCGCGCAACGGGATGACCGTTGCCAGCTCTTCGCCGTCCGAGGGATCGTCGCTGTCCGACATCTGTCGCTCCGCTTACACCATAAGCCACGCGCCGGGCGCGTGACCGTCCATTGGTCAGCGGCGGAGGATGTCCCGGACCCGGTCCACGTCACGCCGGGTCTGCTCGACCAGGGCCTCGACCGAGTCGAACTTCCTGTCCTCCCGGACGCGGGCCACGAACCGCACCTTCACGTGCTCGTCGTACAGGTCGCCGTCGAAGTCGAGCAGGTGCGCCTCGAGCAGGCTGACGTGGGCCTCCACGTAGAAGGTGGGCCGGCGCCCCAGGTAGATGGCGCTGGGGTGGACCGAGCCGTCGGGGCGCTCGAACCAGCCGGCGTAGATGCCGTCGGCGGGCAGCAGGATGTCGCCGGGCACCGAGACGTTCGCGGTCGGGAACCCCAGCTCGCGGCCCCGCTTGTCGCCGCGGGCCACCACACCCCGCACCTCGTAGTCCCGGCCCAGCAGGCCGTTGGCCGCGGTCACCTCGCCCTCGACCAGGGCGTGGCGGATGCGGGTCGACGACACAAGCACGTCCTCGCCGCCCGGGCGGCCGTCGGGCCCGACCAGCTCCAGGCCCTCGACCTCGAACCCCAGCTCGGCGCCCAGCTTGCGCAGCAGCGGCACGTTGCCGGCGCGCCGGTGCCCGAAGTGGAAGTCCTCGCCCACCACCACGTCCCGGGCGTTGAGGCAGTCGACCAGGATCTCCTCGACGAAGTCCTCGGCCGCCTCCTGGCTGCGGGCCTCGTCGAACGTGATCACCAGGCAGTAGTCGATGCCGGTCTGGGCCAGCAGCTCCAGCTTCTGCTCGAGGTCGGTGAGCAGCCGGGGCGCCGACTCGGGGCGCACGACCGAGGCCGGATGGCGGTCGAAGGTGACCACGGCGCTGCGTAGCTCCCGCTCGGCCGCCCGCCGGCGCACCAGCCCGATCACCGTGCGGTGACCAAGGTGGACGCCGTCGTAGGCGCCGATGGTGACCACCGTGCCCTCGGGGGGCGCTGGGCAGCGGGCCTGGTCGCGCAGCACCTGCATCGGCGGCACAGTACCGGCCCTCGGCTCGCGGTCCGTCAGCGAGCATCCAGGCTGTCGAGCGCCTGGCGCAGGTCGGCCACGAGGTCGGCGGCCGCCTCGATGCCGACCGACAGCCGCACCAGGCCGGGATCGACCGCCAACGGCGACCCGGCCGCGGACGCGTGGGTCATGCGGGCCGGGTGCTCGATGAGCGATTCCACCGCGCCAAGCGACTCGGCGAGCGTGAACAGGCGGGTGCGCTCCACCAGCCGGACGGCCGCCTCCTCGCCGCCCCGCACCACCAACGACACCATGCCTCCGGCGTCGCGCATCTGGCGCTTGGCCACGTCGGCGCCCGGGTGCTCGGGCAGCCCCGGCCACAGCACCCGCTCGACGGCCGGGTGCTCCGCCAGCAGCTCGACCACGACGCGGGCGTTGTCGCAGTGGCGGTCCATGCGGACGGCCAGCGTCCTGAGCCCCCGCAGCACCAGGAAGCAGTCGAACGGAGAGGGCACGGCGCCGGCGGCGTTCTGCACGAAGCCGATGCCCTCGGCCAGCTCGGGGTCGTCGGTGACCGTGCAGCCGCCGACGACGTCGGAGTGCCCGCCCAGGTACTTGGTGGCGCTGTGGACCACCACGTCTGCACCCAGCGCCAGTGGCTGCTGCAGGTAGGGGGTGGCGAAGGTGTTGTCGACCACCAGCCGGGCGCCGTGGCGGTGGGCCACCTCGGCCACCGCCGCGATGTCGACGATGGCCATGGCGGGGTTGGTGGGCGTCTCGGCCCACACGACGGCCGTACCCTCCGGCCAGTGGCGATCGAGGGTGCCGGGGTCGGTCAGGTCGACGGCGGTCCACGGGTGGCCGGCCGGTCCGTAGACCTTGTCGATCAGCCGGTAGGTGCCGCCGTAGGCGTCGTTGCCCAGCACGATCCGGTCGCCGGGCCGGAGCTGGCGCAGGATCGCGTCCTCGGCCGCCAGTCCCGACGCGAAGGCATGGGCCCAGCGTCCGCCCTCGAGGGACGCCACGCACGCCTCCAGAGCGTCGCGGGTGGGGTTGCCGCTGCGGGCGTACTCCCAGCCCTTGTGCCGTCCGACCGCATCCTGGGCGAAGGTCGTCGAGACGCTGATCGGAGCCACCACGGCCCCGCTGGTGGGGTCCGGATCCTGGCCTGCGTGGATGGCCCGGGTCTCGAAGCCGTCCGTGCCGTGCTGGTCGTGCTTCTCGTGCTCGTGCACGTCAGCCGCCGTCCATGCCCGCCTGCGACAGGTGGTTGAGCACGTCGCTGCGACCGAGGACCACGTGGGGCCGTCCACCGGCCAGCACCACCACGGCGCCCGCTTGGTCCAACAGCTCGACGGCCAGCGCGATGGGCTGGCCGATGCCGATCGTGGGCAGGCGCGGCCCCATCACCTTCTCCACCGGCTCGTGCATCACCGTGGGGTCGTGGAAGGCCCGGTCCATCAGCGCCAGCTCGTCTACGGCGCCCAAGATCTCGGCGGCGGCCAGCGGCATCTCCCCCTTCGCCACCGGCAGCTGCGACACCCCGTAGCCCCGCATGACGTTGACGGCCCGGCGCACGGTCTCGTCGGGCTGGATGTACACCAGGGGCGGGATGTCGCCGCGCCGGGCCTCGATGATGTCGGCCACCGTGTGCTCGCCGCCCCGCAGGAACCCGTAACCGGCCATCCAGTCGGGGTCGAAGACCCGCGACAGGTAGCCACGGCCCGAGTCCGGGATCAGCACCACCACCAGGTGCTCGGGCCCCAAGTCGCGGCCGACCTCGAGCGCGGCCGCCACCACGGTGCCGCCCGATCCCCCGATGAGCAGGCCCTCCTCGCAGGTCACGCGCCGAGCCATGAGGAAGCTGTGCTCGTCGCTGATCGGCACCACCCGGTCGACGAGGGACGGGTCGTAGGTGGTGGGCCAGAAGTCCTCGCCGATCCCCTCGACCAGGTAGGGCCGCCCCGATCCCCCGGAGTAGACCGAACCCTCCGGGTCGGCGCCGACGATCTGAACGGCCGGGTCCTGGGCCTTGAGGTAGCGGGCCACGCCGGTGATCGTGCCGCCGGTGCCGACGCCGGCGACGAAGTGGGTGATGCGGCCGGCGGTCTGGCGCCAGATCTCGGGGCCGGTCGACTGCTCGTGCGCCCACGGGTTCCACTCGTTGCCGTACTGGTTGGGCCGGAAGGCGCCGGGCGTCTCTCGCACCAGGCGCTCCGCCACGGAGTAGTAGGACTGGGGATCGTCGGGCTCGACCGCCACCGGGCATACGACCACGTCGGCGCCGTAAGCCTCGAGCAGGCGGATCTTCTCGGGCGCCACCTTGTCGGTCACCACGAAGATGCAGCGGTAGCCCCGCTGTGCGGCCACGATGGCCAGGCCGACCCCGGTGTTGCCGGAGGTCGGCTCGACGATGGTCCCGCCCGTTTTGAGGAGGCCCTCGCGCTCGGCCTGCTCGATCATGGCCAGCGCCGGCCGGTCCTTGACGCTACCGCCGGGGTTGAGCATCTCGAGCTTGGCGGCCACCGTGCAGACCAGGCCCTCGGTCACCCGGTTGAGCCGGACCAGCGGCGTGTCGCCGATGAGGTCGATCAGCGAGTCGGCGATCTGCGGCTCGTTCGTGGCGGGCTGCGGGTCGTTCTCGGCGGGCCGCTCCATTGCATGCCCCTTAGGTCGGTGAACGTGGTTGACCCTACCCGTGCCCGTGGGTAGCACGGCGGCGTGCGCTACACGCCGGGTTCCTACGTGATCGGACCGTACCTCCGCCTCCACCAGGCGCTCTACGAGCGCACGGACGGGCGGCTGGGCAGACACGTCGGGGGCAACGATGCGCTACTGCTGCACACGACCGGCCGCCGCACGGGGAAACGTCGGACCGCTGCCCTGCTCTACGCCCGGGACGGCGACGCCTACATCGTCGTCGCCTCCAACGGAGGTGCGCCCCGCCACCCGGGCTGGTTCCTCAACGTGCGGGCGGACCCCGAGGTGGAGGTGCAGGTCGGCCGCCGGCGCTGGCGGGCCCGGGCGCGGATCGCCACCGGCGACGAGCGCGAGCGGCTGTGGCGGCTGGTCAACCGAACCAACCGCAGCCTGGCCCCGCTGTTCCATCCGGGCGCCGCCGGGCGCTACGAGGTGTACCAGCGACACACGACCCGGGAGATCCCGGTCGTCGTGCTGGAACCCGAGGCCGGCGGAGATACAACGCCGGCGTGACCTACTTCGTCGTTCTGCGCCGCTCCGGCCCCGAGTGGGATCCGACCCGGCCCATGGAGGAGCAGGCCGAGTGGCCCGCCCATGGGGCATTCATGGACGGGCTCGTGGATGCCGGCTTCGTGGTCCTCGGCGGACCGCTGGAGGACGAGCATCGTGTGGTGCTCGTGATGGAAGCCGCATCAAAGGACGCCGTGCGCGCCACCCTGGCGCGAGATCCGTGGAGCGGGACGCACTTGGTGGTCGACACCATCGACCAGTGGACGATCCGGCGCGACGGTCGACGCTCGTAGGCAGAGCCGGGGTCCCCCACGAGAGCGGCGTTCGTCGGGCGCGGGCTTGAAGATGCCGAGAACCGGTCCTCGAGGCTTCCGGTGAAGACGGCGAGCATCTTCTTTTCCAGCCCGGAACGTCGGCCGGCCCCACGCCTCGTCTTCGGGTGCCTCGGCAGCCGCCATCCCGGTGCCTAGCCCCGAGCCCGTTGCGGGGCTCGCCGTCCAGAAACGCCGCCAGGCTCCGTGCTCCCCGGTTCAGCAACCAGTCCAGCGTCAGAATGCCGCTGATATCAGCTCATATGCGAAGAGTTACCTTTATGCGTAGACTGGCGAACACTCGTTCGATAGGCTGGCTCGCATGCCGCAAGGCCCCCGTCCGGTCGACCCCATCACGCGGCTCCCTCGGTGGTACGCACCGAGGTCGACGAGCTGACCGCCCAGTTGTGTGAGCTGGCGGGCCACGTTCACGCCGCCACCGCCGAGCTGGTGCGGCTGTTGGGCCGGCTAGACGCCATTGACGGTTGGCAGGGCGTGGGCATCCGCTCGCTGGGGCATTGGGCGTCGATCTATCTCGGTATAGACGTGCGCACCGCGTCTCTCCAGGCCAAGGTCGGCCGCCAACTGGACGAGCTGCCCGCCATCGCCGCCGCGGTGGCAGCCGGGGAGCTGGGATGGTCCAAGCTGCGGCTGGTGGCCCAGGTCGCCGAACCCACCAGCCAGACCAAATGGCTGGATCTGGCGCGGGAGATGTCGGTGGGCCAACTCGCCCGGGTGGTGGGGGTCTACCGGCGAGCGGCCGAGACCGACGACGCCGACCGCCACGACAACCACCGCGAACGCCGCGGCATCTGGCTGTTCGACGAACCCGACGGCCTCGTACGCATCACCGGCCTACTCGAACCCGACGACGCCGCCGTGCTGCGCGCCGCCCTCGCCGCCCAGGGCGAGCTTCTGTGGCGCCACGACCGCAGCAACCACCCCGACCGTGAACCCACCAGTGGTGACGCACCCGACCATGTAGCGGCCAGTGGCGACCCTGCGACAGCCACTGGCGGCGACACGCCCGACACGGCCACGACCGGCAGCGACGCGCCCCCGCAGATCGCGGACGGGCTAGCGCCAACTCCGACGCTCCACCCGCCACGGCCTCGATCGGCGAACCTGACGACGCGGCAGCCGTCGCCGCCGGCACTGCACCTGCCGACGCCGATGCCGCCGAGCCGGCGCGGCCCAGCGAGGTCGATCCCGCCCTGGCGGCCCGTGATCCAGTGGCGTCGCGGCGGGTCGACGCCCTGGTGGCGCTGGCCCGCGCCGCCCTAGCAGCCGGCGACCGGCCCGACGACGGCGACGACCTCACAGAAGTCCTCCTAGTCGTCGACCACGACGTCCTGTCCTTGCGGGCCGAGGTGGGCCGCTGCCAGCTCCACAACGGTCCCCCGATCGGCAGCCACAGCGCCCGGCGGCTGTGCTGCGATGCCCTGATCCGCCCGCTGGTCCAGCGCGACGGCCAACCCCTCGACCTGGGCCGCGCCCACCGGCTGGTCAACCGCGCCCAGCGCCGCGCCCTGCGCTTCCGGGACGGGCCCGGCTGCGCCTTCCCCGGCTGCGCCGCCCGCCACGTCGACGCGCATCATTTGGTGTTCTGGGACGACGGCGGACCCACCGACCTCGCCAACCTGTGTCTGTTGTGTCGGCATCACCACCGGCTCCTGCACGAAGGCGGCTACCGGGCCACGCTCGTCGACGGCCACCCCCGCTTCTACCGGCCCGACGGCACCCCCATCCGACCACCCGACCCACCACCACCCGAGCCCAACCGGGGCACCACCGAGCTACGCCACCGCCACCGGAACGCCGGGCACACCATCACCCCACACACCGCCGAGGCCCGCAGCGGCGGCGCCCCCTGGTGGTCACCCCAACCCACGCTCGACGCCCTCTTCACCTGACAACGGCGAACGTCTCCAGCGGCGACCAGACCGTGGGCGAGGGGTGCTCTCAGTACGTCCAGCGATCCGCGGCGGCCACCGGGCCACTACGCGCCAGCCAGCACCACGCCGGGCTTGACGGTCTTGTCGTGGTGGCGCTCGTACACCGCCAGCAGTGCGCCGTTGCCGTCCACCACGGCCCAGGGACCGTCGCCGGCGACGCCGAGCACCTCGTCCTCGAGGACGCGGCCGTGGCGCACCAGGGCCGCCACGTCGTCGCCGACCACCACCCGGGACCGGCCCCGCAGCGCCTCTACCGGGGGGAGCAGGCGCTCCGGCGTCAACGACTCCAGCGGAACCGCCTCATCCAGCGTGAACGGTCCGACGGCGGTCCGCCGCAGGTGGCGCAGGTGGGCGCCGCCGCCGAGCGCGGCACCCAAGTCGGCGGCGAGCGAGCGGACGTAGGTCCCCGAGGAGCACGTGACCGACACCGGGAACACGCCGGGCGCCACCGGTTCGCCGACGTCGAAGCGCGAGACGTGGATGGGCACCGCCTCCCGTTCCACCTCCACGCCGGCCCTTGCCAGCTCGTGCAGCCGGCGGCCCCCCACCTGCTTGGCCGAAACCATGGGTGGCACTTGGAGGATGTCGCCGGTCAGCGCGGCGGCGGCCGCCCGCACCCGAGGCAACTCGACGCCCGACATGTCCCAGGTGCCGCTGATCTCGCCCGAGGCATCGAGCGTCGTCGTGGCGGTCCCCAGCACGACCTCTCCCTCGTAGGCCTTCTCGAGCCCGGTGAGGTAGGTCAGGGCCCGCGTGACCCGGCCGACACCCAGCACGAGCACGCCGGTGGCATCGGGGTCGAGGGTGCCGGAGTGCCCGACCCTCCGGGTGCCGACCAGGCCCCGGACCTTGGCCACCACGTCGTGGGACGTCCAGCCGGCCGGCTTGTCGACCACCGCCACACCGTCGGGGCCGGCGGCCGGGCCCCGCCGCGTCATGCGCGGCGCTCGTCGCGGTCGAGCTCGCGGATGATCTCCTCGATGCGCTCGGCTTGGCGGATCACCGTGTCGGGCCGGAACACCAGCTCGGGCGTCCGCTTGAGATGCGCCTGGCGGGCGATGGCCGCCTGCAGGCGGGCACGGTTGTCGGCCAGCGCCTCCGCGACCTCGTCGCTCTCGCTGTCCGACGGCGACGTGGCGAGCGGCAGGCTCGTGTACCACACCGTCGCCCGCCGCAGGTCCGCCTCGACGTCCACCCCCGTCACGGTGAACAGGCCGAGCCGCCCGTCGTCCAAGCGCTCGATCTCGTCGGCCACGATCTCCTGGACGAGGTGGTTCAGCCGCGCCGTGCGGGGATAGTTCCGGGCGGTCGCATGCACACGGGAACGCTTGCTCATGGCTTCTCCTCCTCTTCATCGATCCACAGGCGGTCGACCCGGAGGACCTCGACCTCCGGGAACGACCACACGAACCGCTCCACCTCGTCGAGCACCTCGTATAGGTGCGACAACGTGGGAGCCACCGCGGCCACGCCGACGGTGCTGAGATGCCAGGCATTCTGGTGGGCGATCTCCGACGCCGAGACCCGGTAGCGGCGCCAGAGCCCGTCGACGATGGGGCGCACGGCCGAGCGCTTGGCCTTCAGCGAGCGGCACTCCCGCAGGTAGAGCTCGAAGCGGACAGCGGCGGCGTGCACGGAGCCAGCGTAGAGCCGGCGCCCATGCGCACTACCTCGGCCTACGTGCGGGGAATCTCCCGCTCCTCGAAGGTCTCGATGATGTCGCCCTGCTTGAGGTCCTGGAAGTCGGACAGGCCGATGCCGCACTCGAAGCCCGACTGCACCTCGCGCACGTCGTCCTTGAACCGCTTGAGCGACGAGATCGTGCCCTTCCAGATGACCGTGCCGTCGCGCAGGAAGCGCACCTTCGAGCCCCGGGTGATGACCCCGTTGGTGACGTAGCAGCCGGCCACCCGGCCGACCCGGGGCACGGAGAAGATCTCCCGCACCTCGGCCTCGCCGGTGACCACCTCTTCGAAGGTGGGCTGCAGCATGCCGAGCAGCGCGTTCTCGATGTCCTCGAGCACCTGGTAGATGATCTCGTAGGTGCGGATCTCGACGCCCTCGGCCATCGCCAGCTCACGTGAGTTGCGGTCGGGCCGCACGTTGAAGCCGATGATGGTGGCGTTGGACGCCGCCGCCAGCTGCACGTCGCTGCGTGTGATGCCGCCGACGCCCCGCTGGACGAACGACAGCTTCACGTCGTCGCGCTCGAGCTTGCGCAGCGCCTCGGTGAGCGCCTCGAGCGAGCCGGTGACGTCGGCCTTGAGGACGAGGTTGAGCGTGGCCACCTCGCCCTGCTGGATCTGCTCGAAGATGTCCTCGAGCCTGGCGCCGCCCCCCGTGACGGCGGCCTCGCGGCCCAAGCTGGCGACGCGCTGCCAGTGCTCACGGGTCTCGGCCACCGAGCGGGCCAGCTTCTCGTCGGGAGCGACGATGAACTGGTCGCCGGCATCGGCCACCTCGTTGAGCCCCAGGACCTGCACGGGCGTGGACGGACCAGCCTCCTTGACGGTCTCGCCGTGGTCGTCGATCAGCGCCCGGACCCGGCCCCAGGCGGCGCCCGCCACCAGCGGATCACCGACTCGGAGCGTGCCCCGCTGGACGAGGACCGAGGCAACCGGGCCACGGCCCACGTCGAGGTTGGCCTCGAGGACGACGCCGGCGGCGCGGCCCTCGGGGCTGGCGGCGATGGGCGGGTCCTGCACGTCGGCCACCAGCAGCAAGGTCTCGAGCAGCTCGTCGATGCCCTGCCCCGCGAGCGCGGAGACCGGCACCATCTCGGTGTCGCCGCCCCAGTCGCTGGGGATGAGGTCCTGCTCGGAGAGCTGCCGCTTGACCCGGTCGGGGTTGGCCTCCTCGCGGTCGATCTTGTTGATGGCCACCACGATGGGTACCTCGGCGGCCTTGGCGTGGTTGAGCGCCTCGACCGTCTGGGGCATGACGCCGTCGTCAGCGGCCACCACCAGCACGACGATGTCGGTGGCCTGCGCCCCCCGGGCCCGCATGGCGGTGAAGGCCTCGTGGCCCGGCGTGTCGATGAAGGTGATGCGGCGGCCGTTCTTCACGGCCTGGTAGGCACCGATGTGCTGGGTGATGCCACCGGCCTCACCCTCGACCACGTTGGCGTTGCGGATGCGGTCGAGCAGCTTGGTCTTGCCGTGGTCGACGTGGCCCATCACCGTGATGACCGGCGGGCGCGGCTCGGGCTGCCCCTCGCCGTTGGTGGCGAACAGCTCGTCGACGCCGAGCTGGCGCTGCAGCTCGACCTCCTGCTCCTCGCCGGGGTCGACGAGCCGCACGTCGGCGCCGATCTCGGCGGCGAACAGCTCGATCATGTCGTCGGTCAGCGACTGGGTGGCCGTGACCATCTCGCCCTGCTGCATCAGGAACCGGACCACGTCGGCGGCGGTGCGGTTGAGCTTGGGACCGAGGTCCTGCGGCGTGGAGGCGCGCTCGACCACGACGACGCCCTCGGGAACGGGGGCGGATGCCGGCGTGTACGTCGGCACCTCCATGGGCTGGAGCTCTTCACGGCTGCGACGACGGCGCCCGCGCCGGCGGGGCGGGGTGCGCTGCCCGCCGCGGGGACCGCCACCGGGACGGCCACCCGGACCGCCGGCGGGGCCGCCGCCCATCGGCGGGGCACCACCGGGACGGCCACCGGGGCCACCGCCGAACGGACGACCGGCGCCGCCACCGGGACCGGCACCACCGCCACCCATGCCGGGACGGCCGCGACCGGGCGGGCCGCCGGCCGGACGGGCGCCGCGCGGGGGCGCGGTGGGGCCACGCCCACCCTGGCCGGGCGGGGGCGGGATGGGCTTGCCCGACGACGACACCGGCGGACCGGGCGGCGGCGGGATCGGCTTGCCGGACAGCGACTCGGGGGCACGCCCGCCGCCAGGGGCGGGACGGGCGCCGGTCGCCGGGCCCGACGGGCGGGGGCCACCCTGTTCGGGCGGTGTCGGACGTGTCGGCGGCGGGGCGGTCGGGCGGGCGGGGCGGGCGGCCGGGGCCGATGGCGGCGCACCGGCGGCGGCCGCGGGCCGCGGCGCCGCCGCGGGGGCGGCATCGAGATCGGGCCGGCGCACCGGGCGCTCGCTGCCGGACGAGGTGACCAGCCGCCCCGGCGGGGCGGGCGGCGTGGGACGGGTCGCGGCCGGGCGCGGCGGTGGCGCCGGGGGCGGCGGAACGCTGCGCGGGGCACCGGTCGCAGGGGCAGGTGGTGCCGGCGGCGTCGGCGCGGCAGCCGCGGCCGCGGCGGCCGGGCGCTCGGCGGGTGTGTCGGCCGGGCGGGGCCGCTCGGACACCTCGGGCTCAGCAGCCGGGGCAGCGGGCTCGGCGGCGGCCCCGGCCTCTGCGACCGCCGGCTCCGGGCTCTCGGCAGCCGGCGCCTCCGCGGGTGCCGCCGTGCCGGCGGTCTTCTTGGCGGCCGGTGCCTTCTTGGCAGCGGCCTTCTTGGTGGCCGCCTTCTTGGTCGTGGCGGCGGCCTTGTCGCCGTCGGCCTTGCCGTCAGCTTCGGCGCCGGTTGCGGCCTTGCGGCTGGGGGCCTCGGGTTGCCGGTCGCGCACCAGGCCGTCGCGCTGGGCGCGACGGCGGACGCGGTCGGCTTGCGCCTCCTCGATGCCGGAGGAGTGCGTCTTGACCCCGATGCCCAATGCCAGGCAGAGATCGAGGCATTCCTTGTTGGTGAGCCCAAGCTCTCGGGCGAGCTCGTGGACCCGGATCTTCGCTGCCAAGTTCTCTTTGACCAGCCCTTCCGTCTTCTCTTGGGCGCGACCCGCGCACTGGTTGGTGCGAATCGCGGTCCCCTATCCTCGCGCAGACCCTGCTACCGGCACGAACACCGGAACGCTCGAGCGAATGCGCCTCGCCTCTGGGCGCGTTCACGGCACGCATCGAGGGTGTCCTTGCAGAGCCAGGCTCCGCGTCCCGGCAGTGTACGGCCCTCGACGATCGATCCCTCCGGTGAGCGGACAAACCGCACCAGCTCGTCCTGGGGCCGCCGCTTCCGGCACCCCACGCAGGTGCGGATCGGGACGGACCGCTCGGTCGTCTCGGGCTACTCCTCGTCGCCGGGCGGCGCAGCGCCGCCCTCGGCCGGCACCTCGACGGCATCCGGTTCCACCGGCTCGGTGTC
>DASQUK010000267.1:0-2817 GCA_035641315.1 Acidimicrobiales bacterium
GGACCGGGCAACGGCCACGGCGATGGACCACCGCGCTGGGTGCTGGCCCTGGCGGCCCTGCCCGTGCTGGCGCTGGTGCTGCTGCTCGGCGCTTGGGCGATCGACACGGCCGCGCTGTCGGGCCAGGTGCAACGCAACGTCGAGGTCGCCGGCCGGCCCGTCGGGGGCCTGGGCGAGCAGTCGCTCCCCGAGGTGATGACCAGCATCGCCGAGGAGGTGGCGGCCCGGCCGGTGCGGGTCACGAGCGGCGACAAGGTCTACGAGACAACCGCCGGGGAGATCGGGCTCACGCTCGACGAGCAGGCCACGTCCGAGGCGGCGCTCGACGCCGGTCGCGAAGATTCGCTGGTCACGCGCCCGTTCACGTGGCTCGGCTCCTTCTTCACGCCTCGCGACGTCGAGGTCCGCTACACGGTCAGCGGGCCTACGGCCACGGCGAAGATGGTCGAGCTGCAGGGCGCCGACCTCACCGCGGCCCGCGATCCCACCATCAACCTCACCGAGCAGGCTTGGGTCGCGGTGAAGGGCGTCCCGGGCCAGGGCCTCGACACCGACACCCTCGTCGACGAGCTGCCCGAAGCCGCCGCCCGGTCCCGCACCGGCACCATTGAGGTCGAGGTCGGCTCCGCCCCGGTCACCCCCAACTTCACCGACGAGGAGGCCCAGGCGCTCGCCGGCCGGGCCAACCAGATGACAGCCAACGGCCTGCAGCTCACCGCCGCCGAGACCACCAAGACAGTGCCACCCGAGCAGCTCCGCACGTGGATCGCCCCCACCACCGAGGATGGCGAGCTGAGCCTGACCATCAACGGCGACGCCGTCACCCAGGCGTTGCCGCGGGTGTTCGACGACGTCGCGGCCGAGCCCCGGGATGCCCGGATCGAGCTGGGCGCCAACGGTCCGACCGTGGTCCCCTCCCAGCCGGGTGTGGTGTGCTGCGGAGCCGACAGCGCCGAACGGGTCTGGGGCGCCCTGAGTCAGGGCGAACCCTCCGCTGAGCTCGAGGCCACGGTCACCGAGCCCAACCTCACCACCGAGGAGGCCCAGGCACTCGGGGTCAAGCAGCCGGTGTGCGGCAACAACGCCTGGCGCAACGGCGCCCCCACCACGGCCGGTCCCGGGTTCACGACCTACTACATCCCGGGCGAGCCCCGGGTCACCAACATCCATCGCATCGCCGACATCGTCGACGGCACGCTGGTGCTGCCCGGCCAGACGTTCTCGATGAACGAGCGGGTCGGCCCCCGGACGCGGGAGAAGGGGTTCGTCGAGGCCGGTGCCATCCGCGACGGCGAGCACGTCGACGAGGTGGGCGGCGGCGTGTCGCAGTTCGCCACCACCACGTTCAACGCCGCCTACTTCTGCGGGCTCGACATCACCACCTACCAGGCCCACTCAGAGTACTTCTCCCGGTACCCGCGGGGACGCGAGGCCACCATGGGCTATCCGGCGCCCGACCTCGCGTTCGTCAACGACACGCCCTACGGCATCCTGATCGACACCTCGTACACCAGCACGAGCGTCACGGTCACGATGTGGGCGACGCCCTACGCCAGTGGCGCCCAGACCGGCATCACCGAGTCGGCGTCGGGCAAGTGCCAGGTCGTCACCACGACGCGGACGATCACCTATCCCGACCGTCCGACCGCCACCGACACGTTCAAGGCCACCTACCGCCCGGGCCCTGGGGAGTCCTGCTAATCCTGCCGGTGCGCGACTGTCCTAGCGTTACCGGGTGCTCGCCGCCGACGTCGTCGTGATCGGAGGGGGCCCCGCCGGCGCGGCGGCGGCCATCAGCCTCGCCCGGGCCGACCGGGACGTGACGCTGGTGGACAAGGCCCGATTCCCCCGCGACAAGGTGTGCGGCGACGGCCTCACCACCGGCGCGCTGCGGCTGCTCGAGGAGTTGGGACTGGATCCCGGCGGAGTGTCGTCGTGGCAACCCGTGGACGACGTGGTCGTGCGGGGGCCCGCCGGGTTCGAGGTGACGTTCCCGCTGCCCCGGGGGCCCGGCACGTACGCGGCGGTCGCGCGCCGGACCGACCTCGACGCCGCGCTGCTAGATGCGGCTCGCACCGCCGGGGTCAAGGTCCTCGACGGCCACGCCTGCGTGGGAACGCGCGAACGGGCGGACGGGGTGTCGCTCACGGTCGAGGGGGTGGGCGAGCTGACCGCCGCGTACGCGGTGGCCGCGGACGGCACGTGGTCGCCGACCCGCAAGCAGCTGGGCCTGGCCACGCCCGGGTACCGTGGCGAGTGGCATGCCTTCCGCCAATACTTCAGCGGCGTCGGTCCCCGGGCCGCACGCGAGCTGTTCGTGTGGTTCGAGCCCGACCTGCTCCCCGGTTACGCCTGGTCGTTCCCGCTGCCCGGCCGCCGGGCCAACGTGGGCTTCGGCATCATCCGGGGCGAGCGGGTGGCGCGCATCCAGGAGATGGCCGGCATCTGGCGCGAGTTGGTCGACCGGCCGCACATCCGTCGGGTGCTGGGCGACGGGGCGGAACCGGAATCGACGCACCGGGCGTGGCCCATCCCCGCCCGCATCGACGAAGCGGTGCTGAGCGGCCACCGCACGCTGTTCGTCGGGGACGCGGCCGCCGCGAGCGACCGGCTGACCGGCGAGGGCATCGGCCAGGCGCTGCTGACCGGCATGCTGGCCGCCGAGGCCATCGCCGGCGGCGCGGGGGCTGGCGGCGTTGACCCGCCCGGGGTCGTCACGGCGCGCTACCGGCGCGCCGTCCGGCGGGCGCTGGTGGCGGACCACCGGATGTCCACGCTGCTCATCCGGGCCGTGCGCCACCGCAGGGGGGTGCGGGC
>DASQUK010000268.1:0-6877 GCA_035641315.1 Acidimicrobiales bacterium
CCGTGGGGGATTGGCTCGAACCACAGCGGCGCGGTGGTAGGGGAGAGGGTCTCGACGACTGCGGGGTCGTCGCGCAGTTTCTCGATGGCCCGCCGGAGCGCGTCTGGGTGGCGCGTGGTCGCCACGGCCAGTGTGTCGGCGCCGAAGTCGGCGTTGCGCAGGAGACGGTTGCGCACGATCTCGGCGACAGCCATGGTCGGGAAGATCACGATGGCGGCCGTCTCGGCCGTAAGGCTGAGAGTGACGGTCTGCATGGCCGTGTCGTAGCGGCGGATGGCCCACATCTCGGCAGCGAGAACCGCCTCGAGCTCGTCGCGGCTCAGCTTCTCGATGAGCCCCGACGTCACCACGATGGTGGTGTCAGCCGGCCGGCGGCCCACCGCCAGAGCGTTCGGGGCGTCGTCGGCGACGAGGGCAGCCGCGGGCCGTGGGGTCCCGGCGGCGAATGCTCAGCTCGTGTAGCAGGTTGTCGACGACTGGCAGGTCGCCGGGACCGAGCGGGACGGCGCCGAGCTCGGCGAGCGTGCGCCTGTGGACCGATCGGAGGTGCTTGACCACCGCCGTTACCCCGCTGGCGGCACCGATCGCGAGGCTGACGCCGGCGAACGTCATGAGCTCCTGCACGGAGATGCCGTCGTTCTCCAATATGGAGCTGGTCACGAGGAGCACGTTGACCAAGGCGGCTGTCAGGATCATGTAGTTGACGACCGCGACCGCGGTCAGTAGCGCGATGCGCCAACGGTTCCGTCGCACTACGTGGTCCACCAGCACGTCGTGATCGTGGCACATCGGCGGTGTCCACCAATTGACCTCGGGCGCTGGACCGTTACTCGATCCCTGCGGTAAGTCGAGGCGTGACATGCGGCTTGCCGTCTGCGCGACGTTCGCCTTTCCCCCACGTCGGCACCCGACGGCCACCGCGGCCCGACGGCCACCGCGGCCCGACGGCCACCAGTGAGATCACCTGCGAGCTCACTGGTCGTCCCGACCAGCAGCAGATGCAACCGGGTCAGGTGGCCGTCGGGCAACAGACGCCGTTCGGTGCGCTGGCAAACGGCGCGACGGCCTGACGTTCTGGCGCCGATGATCTGTGCGCGCGTTCTGGTGGGTTCCGCGTAGTCGCGGGGTGCGCGAGATCGAAGCCTCTTTGTGTCAAGGGGCCGTTTCGGGGCGCGTCGATGCAGCGCCGTGGGCGCGGGCGTAGCGTGGTGGTTCGGGTCCGGGAGTGACTTGTTCCGAAGTGCCGGTGTTCAGGGTTCAGCCGGCCACGCTGGATTGAAGAGTCGTCCCTGGTTGTCCTCCCGGGCCCGTTGTCAGCGGCGGCCGATGTCGACCTGGAGCTGGCGCCAGACGGCGTCGCTGATGCGACGCTTCAGGGCGCGCAGCGCCTCCTTCTTTGACTTCCCCTCGGCGATCTTGCGCTGGTAGTAGGCCTGGCCGGGCGTGTTGTGGCGGACTTGGGTGACGGCGGCCAGGTGAAGGGCGTGGTTGAGCTTGCGGTTGCCGCGGGGGTTGAGCCGGTGACGGCTGCGGGGCCCGCTGGAGGCTTCGAGGGGGGCGGTGCCGTTGTAGGACGCGAACCGCGCGGGGGTCGGGAACCAGGCCGGGTCGCCGACGTGGCCCAGGATGAACCCTGCGACGATCGGGCCGACACCGTGCAGCTCGAGCAGCGACGTGCCCGACGCGGTGACGGCGTCGGCGACGCGGCGCTTGGCGGTGGCGATGTCGCGGTCGAGGCGACGGACGTCGGCCACAAGCTCCAGGGCGAGACGCTTGCGTTCGACCCCGGCAGCCCCCTGGGGGCGGACGCTGCGCAGCAGCTGCGCGGCCCGCTCCGCCCTGAGACGGCGGGGCGCGCCGCCGGCGATGAGCTCTCGCAGCCCCACATGCAGTCGACAGGCCGCTTGGGTGCGCAAGGCGACCAGATCGTCGTAGCGGTCGATCACCATCCGGATCGCCGCGGTGTCATCCTCCACCCGCACCGCCCGCAGCCTGCGGTGCCGCAACCCAGCGACGGCGGTGGCCAACACGTCGTTCGGGTCGTTCTTGCCCGCCTTGGCCGAGCCCAGCAACCGGACCCGCGCCGCCAACGTCGGAGGCACATCGATGACCTGCTCACCCGCCTCAACGAGCTGCTGGGCCAACAACTTGCCCAGCCCCTCAGCCGACTCGACCGCCCAGGTCCGCTCCGTGCCCAGCGGGTCCGCCCACGCCAACAGCCGCAGCACCTGACAGCGGTCAGCAACCAGCAGCACCCGAGCGAGCGGCCGCTCGTCCCCGTCGATCGCCACCGCCGTGTGGGTCGACTTGTGCGGGTCGACACCAATGATCACCGTCATGGAAGTCCCCTTCTCGTGAACGCGTGTGAGCGTCACGACGGGCACTCCCGATGAAGGTGCTGCTCGCCTCTCTCGAGCCACGCCGTGACCGGACCCTGGCCGGCTGACGCTTCGTTCAGAAGCCAACCCGACACGCGAGCAGCAGGCAGTTCGAGAGCCAGCCGACCAGGGCTGGCCTCGACGAGAACCGGCGCCGATGCATCTCCTTGGCTGGTGATCCCGTCATCGACACGGAGTCCGGACAGGCGCTCGACGTCATGGACGGATACCTCGAAGCGTCCAGTGACGGATGCACCTTCGCGACCGCGTCGCCCCGCACACCGGCGTACTACCGAGATGGCGTGCGTCATGAGCTGGATGGCGACGTCGACATTGTCGCGATCTCGCCCGATGGACTGGCTGGAATCATCTACCAGGACGAGGGGTGGTACGCGCTCATCGACCTCGTCGACCCGGATTCGCCAGCGACGCGGTTGCTGCCGGACGCGGACCAAGACCTCACGTTCGCCTTCGTCGCCGCCGATTGAAGTGCCGCGCATGTCGCAGCTGGTCTCATCCTCATTGTGAGACAGATCTGCCCGGACATCAGATGAGAATCGCGCCGCGCTAGAACTGCCGTCATGGCATCTCCACTGTCGATGACCCGCGCCGAGCGGGAACAGTTCCTCGCCGACGCGCACGTCGCCGTGCTCGCCGTCGAGCGTCCCGACGGACCGCCGCTGATCTCTCCTGTGTGGTACGGCTACGAGCCCGGCGGCGACGTGCGGATCAGTACGAGCGACGAGACGGTCAAGGCCGGACTGCTGCGCGCCGCGGGCAGGGCCTCGCTCTGCGCCCAGCGCGAGTCGTTGCCGTACGCCTACGTCACCGTCGAGGGACCCGTCGCGTTCGGCGAGATCACCCAGGAGGAGCGCCTGCAGCTCGCGGTGCGCTATCTCGGTGAGGAGATGGGCAGGGGGTACGTCGAAACGACCGCAGACGTCGACAACCGGCTCGTGACGCTGACGCCGCAGCGCTGGCGGACGACCGATTACGCCAAGATGCCGCCGACCTGACGCGCCACCGCCCGAGGCGGGGCCTCGCGTCAGGGCATCGACGTCGCTAGCCTCGGGCCGGCG
This sequence comes from Acidimicrobiales bacterium, assembly GCA_035641315.1. Lineage (GTDB taxonomy): Bacteria > Actinomycetota > Acidimicrobiia > Acidimicrobiales > VFJN01 > DASQUK01. The sequence continues at coordinate 3,458 of DASQUK010000268.1, forward strand.
GGGTCGAAGAGGTGGATCGCTCCGGTTACCGGCACCGGCTCGCCCGGCTCGCCCACGTACGGCGCCGGGACCTTGGCCACGATCGACACCGTGTCGCCACCGTGGTCGACGGCGAGGTGGACGAACACCTCCGAGCCGAGGTCTTCGACGACACGCGTGATCCCCTTCAGCGTGCCGTCGCCGAGCGTGACCGCCTCCGGCCGAAAGCCGACGATCACCCGATCGCCGCCGAAGCCGGCCAGCGCACCGCGCGCCGAGTCGGAGACCGGCAGCGTCACGCCGCCGAACTCGACGTCCGCGCCTGTCGCACACGGCACCAGGTTCATGGCTGGCGATCCGATGAATCCGGCCACGGACAGGATGTCCGGCTCGTGGTAGAGGGTGCGGGGCGTGTCGACCTGCTGCAGCACGCCGTCGCGCAGCACCGCCACGCGATGGCCCATCGTGGCCGCACCCACCGAGCCGTCGACACCGGTTGAAACGGGGCCGTGGGTAGCGCAGATCTGCCAGTCGATCCGCGCTGGCGGCGTTCACCTGATCGGAGGCAGAACGCGCGCTCAGATCGAAGCGCCCAAAACGTTCGTCCACGGCCGCACAGAACGCGCGTCGCACACGTGCGGGGCGCGCACGGAACCGGCGTTATACGGGTGATCTTGTCAAGCATTGTCTGCGTCGACTCGGTCGAGTAGGCGGTCGAAGAGCGCGGCGCGTTCGGTTTGGCCGTGCTCGTGGGCGTGGTTGCGCTGGCGTTGCAGGGTGGGCTTGAACTCGATGCTGGTCTGGAAGTAGCTGCAGGTCTCACAGGCGCTCTCCATGCGGCACTCGAGCTCGACTGGGCGGGTGCAGAGCCCGTTGCCGAGCATGCGTGCGTGTGCTTCGCGGCGGAGCTTGGCCATGGTGGCGGTCTCGAGATCGGCGGGGAGTTCGAGTTCTTGGCCGTAGAGGGCGTCGACCTTGGCGCTGATCGCCTCGTATTCGTCGGCGACGACTCGGTCGGCGATGCGGGCGTAGATGAGGGTCATCTCCATCGAGCGGTGGCCGAGCAGCGTGGCGATCGCTTCGAGGCGCATCCCGCGGTTGATGGCCTGGGTGGCCAGGGTGTGGCGCAGCTGGTGCGGGTGCGCTTGGACGCCGGCCGCTCGGGCGACGCGGCGGACGATGCGCCAGACGAGGTGCCGATCAATCGGTCCTCGCTCGTCGGCAACGAGCCGGCGGTGATGGCGGATGTGGTCGGGGTTGGCGGCGGTCCACGTGGCGAGTTGCTCGACGAGTTGGGGGTGCAGGGGCACGTAGCGGTCGTTGCGGAGCTTGCCGACCGGGACGCGGAGCCAGTGGCCATCGCCGATGCGCACCACGGCGTCGGCCTCGAGGCCGCACAACTCGCTGGCGCGCAGACCGGTGCGGGCGAGCAGTTCGACCACGAGGCGATCGCGGGGATCGGCAACCGCTCGTGCGGCGGCCATGATCTTGGCTGCGTCGCGATCGTCGAGGAACTTCGGCAGCGGTTCCGGTCGTGGCGGAAGGTCACCGCCGATGACCGGGTTGCGCATCGGCGCGTCCTGCCAGTCCCACTCGATGATCCGCTCGAAGAACGCCCGCAGCGTCCGCAGCCGCTGGCGTTGCGTGTTGGCCGACAGCCGCGAGCCGGGCTTGTGGCCGGACTGCTCGGCGAGCCACACCTTGTAGTCCTCGACGTGAGCTCGGCCGACGTTGGCGACGACGCGCGCCTCGGTGTGCGCGAGCAGCCAGCCGGCGAACTGGCGGAGCGCGTTGTCGGCTGCGTCGACGCTGGTCGGCGCCAGGAACGTCGCGATCTGGTCGAGATAGCGGCCCATCGTGCGGGCAAGCCCGGGGGCTCGCCCGCACGATCTCGGCCCAATCGGTCGTTGCCTTGTCGGTGGCGCGTGGTTGGGGAATCGCGCTCATCAGCCCAGGACTTCCTGAGCGGCGAGCATCTCCGCGACCGCCGTGTGGTTGGCGTCGATCAACCCGGCCGCCCGGCGATACTCGGCGGCCAACCAGTCGTTGGTGAGGTGCAGGTAGATCCGCGTGGACTCGATCGAGCGATGCCCGGCCTGGGCCTGCACGGCCTCCAGCGACATGCCCGCCTCCCGCAGCCGGGTCAGGCACGTGTGGCGCAGCTGGTGGCACGTGCCGTGCTCGAGCCTCGCTCGCCGGCGGGCGCCGGCGAGGATCTCATCGACGCCTTCGGCCGACAGCGGCTGTCCCCGCCGAGGCCCCTTCAACACCACGAACACGCGATGCGTCGACGTCGCTGGTCGTTCGTCGCGCAGGTAGTCGCCGACAGCGACGAAGAACGCGTTCGTCACCGGCACGACCCGCTGATGGCCGCCCTTGCCCTCGGTGACGAACAACGACCGATCGGCCACGCGCACATCGGCGAGGCGCAGGCCGAGCACCTCACAGCGCCGCAGCCCACCGAGCAGCATGGCCAGCACCATCGCCCGATCGCGGTGGGTGCGCAGCACCGACAACAGTGCAGTCACCTCTGCCGGATCGAGGATCTTGGGCAGCGTGCGCGGCACGTGCACCAGCGGCACCGTTCTGGCACGGCCACCTCGTCGTCGCGTTGACAGCCCGCGAGGCACCGGGTTGGTCGTCACACCGGTGTCGCCGCGGGCGATCAGGTACGCGTAGAAGCCGGCGACCGAGGACAGGCGACGAGCGATCGTGCGCGCCGACAGGCCCGACTCTCGATCGCTGATCCGTATCACCGTGCGGTCGCCGCGCTGGTGAGCAAGGAAGTCGAACACGTCGGCGGCGGCGACATCGCCAGGCTCCTTGTCGACGACCGTGAAGAACGTCTTCAGGTCGAACGCGACCGCCCGCAACGTGTTGGGACGGGCTCGGCCAGCAACGAACTCCAAGTAGCTGTCGACAAGCGGGTGGCCAAGCGCGAACCGCCGCTCACCGGCCGGCGTCGAGGACCGGACAAGACACGGGATGAAGGTCATCCGGCGACCATCGCAGCCACGACTGGAAGACACGGGGATACCAGATGGATCACCCGTGTATTAGGCGATCTGTATGTGCCGTCACCCTCGAGGTGCCAGGCACGTGCGAGTGGGGGAGCGGGGTGCCATCGTGTTCGAGCCCGGACAGGCGTGTCGGCTTGCAAACGATTTGCTAATACGCCGTCGTGCACTGCAGCGGAACGCTGGGTCCTTGAGCGGAAGGTGGGGCCGCGAAGCCCGTGCTCAAGGCCGCTATGGGCCGGGAGGTGCCGCTGAATGATACGGGTGGAGGGATCGTTCAAGTCCCCCTCCGACACGCACGTTTACCCCACGCGGCAGCACTTGGACGTTGACCCGCCCGTCCGGGCTGTAGGTGAGGGTGACGCCGAGTTCTCGGTAGAGCTCGGCCTTGTCCTCGTGGTCGGCGTCGGCGAGCGTGCTCACG
>DASQUK010000269.1:0-13874 GCA_035641315.1 Acidimicrobiales bacterium
GGCAAGCGCCGGGTCAACACCTTCGACGCCCACCGGCTGGCCGCCTGGGCCGAGGGCGTCGCCGGCGACGACGCGCGGGCGGCCGTGGAGCAGCGGCTGTTCCGTGCCTACTTCACCGACAACCTGGACGTGGCCGACCACCGTGTGCTCGCCCGGCTGGCGGCGGAGGTCGGACTCGACGCCGCCCTGGCGGCCGAGGCCCTGGCGGCCGGCGCCGGTGACGACCAGGTGCGGGCGGAGGAAGCGCAGGCCACCGAGCTCGGGATCAGCGCGGTGCCGACGTTCGTGATCGAGGGTCGTTGGGCCATCCCCGGCGCCCAGGACGTCGACACGTTCGTGAGGGTCCTCGAGACCGCCGCCGAGCGGCTGGTCCCGAAGCAATAGCGCCCGGCCAGAAGCGGCCCGCCACGAGGTCGAGTAAATGACTCGCGCCAGGCGTGGGGTATTTCCTCCACCTCGGCGGGCCAGTAGCTATTTCCTCGCATCCTCGGTGGGGTCGCCTCGTCGCCCTCCGCCACCGCCCGCAGCGCCGTGGGCCAACATCGGGGCATGGACGCACCGTCTCCCTCGGCTCCCTGGTGGGGCACGGCGGCGGCCGCCACCCAGTGCGAGGGTGCCGCGCCCCGGTCCGACTGGGCGGGCTGGGAGGCCGAGGGCCGGGCGCCGGCCTCGCGCGACGGCAACGGCTTCCGCACCCGCTACGCCGACGACCTGGCCCTGCTGGCCGAGCACGGCATCACCCACCACCGGCTGACCATCGAGTGGGCCCGGCTCGAGCCCAGCGAGGGGCGCTGGGACGAGGACGAGGAGGCGCACCTGCGCCGGGTGCTGGAGGCCGGGCGGGACGCGGGCGTGGCGCTGTGGGCCTGCCTGCTGCACGGCTCGGCGCCCGGCTGGTTCACCGACGACCAGCGGGGCTGGCTCGACGACAAGGCGGCGACGCTCACCTGGCCCCGCCACGTCGACAGGGTGGCCGAGGCGCTGGGCGACCTGGTGGCGGGGTGGGTGCCGATCCACGAGCCCGACCTCCAGGCCCGGCTCGCCTACGGCGACGGCACGTTCCCGCCCGGGCGCCGCAGCGAGGACGACGAGCGCGACGCCCGCGCCGCGCTGCGCGCCGCCGAGGCCGAGGCCGCCCGCCTGCTCCGGGGCGGCGGCACGCCGGTGGCGGTGGCGGCCCGGCTGGGCGAGCCCCACGAAGGCGACGACATGGAGGACCTGGTGCTGCTCAGCGCCCCGGTCGACGCGCTGGAGGCGCCGCTGGAGCAGACGGCGGAGGCGTTGCCCGACGCCGGGATCGTGGTCGTGACCGGTGATCCGACCGGGGAGGGGCGAGTCGAACGGGCGGTCACCGCCGTCCGCGACGCGCACCGCGACGGCGTACGGGTGGTCGGCGCCTTCCACCTGCCGGCGATGGACGGCTACGAGTGGCACCGGGGGTTCGATGCCCGGCTCGGGCTGTTCGACCGGGACCGCAACCCCAAGGACGCGGTGGGCGCCCTGCCCAGCGACGCCGACTAGCTCCGGGAGCGGTACGTCGCCCGGCCGTCGACGGCGTCCTTGTTGAGCCGCTTGGACAGGTGGAGGCCCTCGAGCACCAGCTCGACGGCGCTGGCCACGGCGGCCGGGCTCTCGTCTCCGCCGGTGAGCTCGGCCACGGACTCGCGCAGGGGGGGCACGTCCTCGACCAGGCGGGCCAGGTCGGCCGACGACACGTCCTCGCCGGTGTGCACGACCGCGCCGTCCTCGAACGCCACCACCACGTCCCGCAGCTGGCCCGGGTTGACCCGGCGCTTGAACACGGTGAGCACCGCGGCGCGCAGCAGGTGCTCGGCGATCTGCTCGTCTCGGCCCTCGTCCAGCGTCTCGATCTCGACCTTGCCCATGGTCGACGCCGCCAGAGCGTCGAGGTCGCTGACCCGGGGGCTCACTTCGCGCTCGCCTTGGCGCAGCGCCCGGCGGGTGGCGTTGGCCACCAGCACCTCGCTGTTGGCCACGGTGAGCCGCACCGACACGCCCGACCGCTGGTTGATGTGGGCGCTGTCGCGGGCGAGGTGGCTGAGCGTGGCCACGATCTCCGTCATGTAGGGCGGCACGGACACCCGCACGCCCTCCACGTCGAAGGGCCGGGCCTCCTGGGCGGCGATGGCCACCTCGGTCTCGACGTCGAGCGGGTAGTGGGTGCGTATCTGGCTGCCGAACCGGTCCTTCAGCGGGGTGATGATGCGACCGCGGTTGGTGTAGTCCTCGGGGTTGGCCGAGGCCACCAGCACCACGTCGAGCGGCAGGCGGATCTTGTAGCCCCGCACCTGCACGTCCCGCTCCTCCAGCACGTTGAGCAGGCCCACCTGGATGCGCTCGGCCAGGTCGGGCAGCTCGTTGATGGCGAAGATGCCGCGGTTGGTGCGGGGGACCAGCCCGTAGTGGATGGTCAGCTCGTCGGACAGGTAGCGCCCCTCGGCCACCTTGATGGGGTCGACCTCACCGATGAGGTCGGCGATCGACGTGTCCGGCGTAGCCAGCTTCTCGCCGAAGCGCTGCTCGCGGTGGACCCACTCGATGGGCGTGGCGTCACCGTGCGCGGCCACCAGGTCACGGGCGTGCCGCGACACGGGGTGCTCGGGATCGTCGTTGATCTCGCTGCCCGCGACGATCGGCACCCACTCGTCGAGCAGCTCGACCAGCGAGCGGATCATGCGGGTCTTGGCCTGGCCCCGCTCCCCCAGGAAGATGATGTCGTGGCCGGCCAGCACGGCGTTCTCGAGCTGGGGCAAGACGGTCTCGTCGTAGCCGATCACCGAGGGGATGAGCTGCTCGCCGGCGGCGATGCGGGCCACGGCGTTGCGGCGGATCTCGTCCTTGACGGGTACCGAGCGCCAGCCCGACGCCCGGAGGTCGCCCAGGGTGGTGGGGCGGGGGGGCTCCGACATGGGCGCCAACCTACCGCCGGGTCGGCGCACAGCGAGGGGCAGGGTCAGTGGAGCGGCCGCAGGGCGGACGCCAGATCGAGCGCCTCTTTCCGGTCGAGGGCCGATTCCAGGCGGTAGGTGACGTCGCCTTCGGTCCAGACGAGGGTGTTGCCCGCCAGGCGGCTGCTGTCGTGGACCGGGTCGCCCTCGGCGTCGGTGACGACGACCTCGTGGGGCTCGCCGGCGATCCAGTAGGCCGGGCTCTCCCCCACCCGGACCAGCTCGACGGTCATGCCGGACGTCCCCCGCTTGGTTACGCCGCCCGCGTCGGTCGTTCCCGGGATGGCCGTGAGGAGAAGGCCGATGCCCGTGTCGTCGATGTCGGGCAGCTCCCCGGACGGCGCCCACACCAGGGTGACGGCCCCGGTAGGACGGCCGATGAAGGCCCGCGCCGGATCGCCGGCGGTCGGGGGTGCCTCCAGCTCCCAGCCGGCGCGTTCCGCCGTGGCGACCGCATCGGCGGACGACACGGGCGTCCCGAAGTCGTAGGTGCGCCCCGCCGCCTCGGGCACGTCGCCGGTGTAGGTCACGGTGACCTTGCCGATGCCGAGCCAGTCGGCGACGGCCTGGCGGGACCGTGGTACCGCCAGGACTCCGGCGAGGGCGACCAGGATGAGGGCGGCGGCGGCGAGTCCCACACGTTCTTGCACCTGGAATGGTCGTCCCGGCGACCATTTCCGGCGCGAGAACGCGTCTGGCGAGACGATCCGCCCGACCGCCGCGCCAACCGGGTCCACCGGGGCGGGAAGGTCGAGCCGTTCGCCCAGCTCGCGCAGGGCGAGCGCGAGATCGTCGTCGGTCTCAGGCATCGCCGCTGCCTCCGATCTCGACGCGCTCGGGCAGCAGCCCCCGCAGTCGGGCCAATCCCCGGGCCGCCCGTGACTTCACGGTGCCCCGGGGCAGGCCGAGCACCGCCGCCGTCTCGGCCTCGTCGAGCCCCACCAGGTAGCGGCAGGCCACGACGTCGCGTTGGGGGGTGGGCAGCTCGGCCAGCGCTGCCGCCACGGTGCGCCGCCGGTCGGCGGCGAGGACCGCGGCCTCGGGCGAGGGGGCCGCCCCGCCCGAGGCGCGGTCCTCCGCGAACCGCAGCTCGTAGCTCGCCCGGCGGCCTGCCGACCGACGGCGGTTGCGGGCCTCGTTGGCCACGATCCGCAGGAGCCAGGGCCGGAACGCGGCGCCGTCACGGAAGCCGGCCATGCCGTACCAGGCCTTGACGAAGGCGTCCTGCGCCGCCTCGTCCGCCTCGCCCGGGGACCCGCATACGACGGCGGCCAGCCGGCGGGCCGCACCCTCGTGCATCCGCAGCAGCGAGGCGTAGGCGTCCACGTCACCCTCCTTTGCCCGTCGTGCGAGCTCCCGGTCGTCGGGTGGCCGGCCCACCACCGCATCGTTACGTCACAGCGGGATCGGGGCCACTCGCCGTCGCTGCCGAACCCGGCGGACCCGGCGGACGGCGAGAGCCCCGATCAGGCCCGCCAGCACCGCCACCCCGGCCGCCCCGCCGATCACCTCAGGCCACCACGGATCGCCGGCCGGTAGCTCCGCGGCCACCGCCCGACCCGTCCCCCGGGCCGACGCCGCCTTCGCCTCCATCTGTCGCTTGGCGCACACAGCCGATGCCCCAAAGTCGCCGATGATCGGAACGCAGGCGTCGGCCAGTACCTGACGCAACCGGTCGGGCGCCCGGTACCAGCCGCCGGTCGTGACGCCGTCCCAGATCGCCTGGCCGGGAGACGTGTAGACGAGTGGACCGCCGTCGGCGTAGAGGTAGAGGTCTTGGCGGATCGACGTCGTCTCGTACGGGTCCTTGGTGATGTCGTCGCCTGGTCCGGTGATGATCTGCCACGTCAGCGTGTGGCGCGGACCGAGGTGCTCCTCGGACGGCTCCCGCGTCAGGGCCATGGCCCCTGTGTCGGGCAGCGCCTCCCACAGCCCGGTGTCGATCTGTCCCCACTCGTCGGAGGCCGTCTGGGCCGACAGCTCGATCGGTGAGGCCAGCGGGATGCCGGGGCCCGTGATGGTCACCGACACGGCGCCCTTCGCCCCTGCCGGCCCAGCCAGCGTCGCCACGGTCAGCACCCCGGCGCCGACAGCCACCGTCATCCTGAGTGTCCCTCGCATGCCCCTCCTACACCAGAGGGATGACGCAGGTTCCACCCGCAGGGTGGCGACGTGCGCGCCCGCCGTCGGTACGCTCCCCGACACAGGAGGACCAGGTGCAGCAGGCAGCAGTCGACACCTCCCCGATCCCCCCGGGGTTGACCGACGCCGAGGTCGCCGAGCGGGTCGAGAGCGGCCGCGTCAACCGGGCGCCCGCCGGGACGAGCCGGTCGCTGTGGGCGATCGTGCGGGCCAACGTCTTCACCCGGTTCAACGCCATCCTCGGGGCGCTGCTGGTGGTCATCCTCACCATCGGCCCACTGCAGGACGCCCTGTTCGGCATCGTGCTGGTGACCAACACCGGCATCGGCATCTATCAGGAGTGGCGGGCCAAGCGCACCCTCGACAAGCTTTCCCTGCTCACCGCCCCGGCCGTGACCGTGGCCCGCAGCGGCGAGCGCCGCGAGGTCACGCTCGAGGAGGTGGTCGACGGCGACGTCGTCGAGCTGGGTCAGGGCACCCAGATCGTGGCCGACGGCGAGGTGCTGGCGGCCGACGCACTCGAGGTCGACGAGTCGCTGCTGTCCGGCGAGTCGGTGCCCGAGGCCAAGGCCCCGGGCGACGAGGTGCTGTCGGGCAGCTTCGTCACTGCCGGGCAGGGCTGGTACCGCGCCGACCGCATCGGCGTCGAGTCGTACGCCAACCAGCTCGCGGTCGAGGCCCGGCGGTTCTCGCTGGTGCGTTCCGAGCTGCGGCGGGGCACCGACCAGATCCTGCGGATGGTCACGTGGCTGATGATCCCCACCGCCATCCTGCTGATCCTGAGCCAGCTGGCGGAGTCCACGGACGACTCGGTGGCCGACGCGATCCGGGGATCGGTGGCCGGCGTGGGCAGCATGATCCCGGAGGGGCTGGTGCTGCTGACAAGCATCGCCTTCACCGCCGGCGTGCTCAGGCTCGGGCGCCGCCAGGTGCTGGTGCAGGAGCTGGCGGCCATCGAGGGGCTGGCCCGGGTGGACGTCGTCTGCACCGACAAGACCGGCACGATCACCGAGCCGAGCCTCGAGGTGGCCGACGTCCACAAGCTGGACGGCGCCGACCCCGGGGAGGCCGAGAAGGTGCTCGGGGCGCTGGCCGCCTCCGACCCCGAGCCCAACGCCAGCATGCGGGCGCTCGGCGAGCGCTATCCCTCGCCGGGCTGGACCCCGACGTGGCGGGTGGCGTTCTCGTCGGCCAAGCGCTACTCGGGGACCGGCTTCGGCGAGCACGGCGACTGGGTGCTGGGTGCCCCCAACGTGCTGCTGGAGGCGGCGGGCGGCCCCGACGATGACGGGACTGGCGGGCATCAGAGCGGGGCGGCGACGCTGGTGGACCGGGAGACCCGCCGGGGGCGCAGGGTGCTGCTGCTGGCCCGGATCGACGGCGAGCCGAGCGGGGACGGCGCGCCGGTCGGCCGGCCGGCGGCCCTGGTCGTGATCGAGGAGCGCATCCGGGAGAACGCCCGCGCCACACTCGACTACTTCGCCTCGCAAGGAGTGACGGTCAAGGTGGTCTCAGGCGACGATCCCCGGACCGTGGGTGCCGTGGCCGGTCGGGTCGGCATCGGCGCCGCCGAGTCGCCGCGCGACGCCCGGGACCTGCCCGACGATCCCGACGAGCTCGCCGACCTGATGGAGACCACCTGCGTGTTCGGCCGGGTCGGCCCGCAGCAGAAGCAGGCCATGGTGCGGGCCCTGCAGGCCCGCGGGCACACCGTGGCCATGACCGGTGACGGGGTCAACGACGTGCTCGCACTGAAGGAGGCGGACCTGGGCGTGGCGATGGGGACGGGTGCGCCGGTCAGCCGGTCCGTGGCGCCGGTGGTGCTGTTGGACTCCGACTTCGGCAGCCTGCCCCCGGTGCTGGGCGAGGGACGGCGGGTGATCGCCAACGTGGAGCGGGTCGCCAACCTGTTCCTCACCAAGACGGTGTATGCGACGCTGCTGGCGCTCATCGTGGGCGTTGCCCGGGTGCCGTTCCCCTTCCTGCCGCGGCACCTGACCATCGTCAGCAGCCTGACCATCGGCATCCCGGCGTTCTTCCTGGCGCTGGCGCCCAACGCCCAGCGGGCGAGGCCCGGGTTCGTGGAACGGGTGCTGCGCTTCGCCGTTCCCGCCGGCGCCGTCGCCGCCGCGACCACGATGGCGGCCTACGGGCTGGCCCGGGCTGAGAGCGGGGTCAGCCAGACAGAGGCCCGCACCACGGCGACGATCACGCTGTTCCTGGTGGCGCTGTGGGTGCTCGCCATCCTGGCCCGGCCCACCAACCCGTGGCGGGCCGGGCTGGTCCTGTCGATGGGGGCGTCGTTCGTCGTCATCATGTCGGTCCCCTGGTTCCGGGACTTCTTCGCGCTCAACCCACCGCCGAACGAGCTGCTGCTGTCGGCCGTGGCGATCGCCGCCGCCGGCGGGTTCGTCATCGAGGCGGGCTGGCGGATCACCGGCTGGGTCGGGCACCGCAGCAACCAGGACGGCGCCACCAGCCAATAGCCTGCGCCCAGCATGCACGAGCTCCGGGAGGGCTGGCGCGCCGCGGTCGCCGACGACGACCTCCGCCGCGTCTACCACGGCGACGACTTCGACGACACCGCCTGGGAGCCGATCGCCGTGCCCGGGCACTGGCGGTCCACGCCCGCCTTCGCCGAGAGCGATGGCCCACTGCTGCACCGCTGCCTATTCGAGACCGACAGCCCCGTCCGGGGTCGGCGGCGCTGGCTGACCTTCGACGGCGTCTTCTACCAGGGCGACGTGTGGCTCGACGGCGGCTACCTGGGGGACACCGAGGGGTACTTCGTGCCCCACACGTTCGAGATCACCGACCAGACCCGGGACCGGTCGCAGCACGTCCTGGCCATAGAGGCGACCTGTGCGCCCGAGCGCAGCAAGACCGCCAAGCACAACCTCACCGGCGTGTTCCAGCACTGGGACTGCCTCGACCCCACCTGGAACCCCGGCGGCATCTGGCGCCCGGTGCGGCTCAGCGAGACCGGACCGGTCCGCATCGCCAGGCTGCGGATGCTGTGCCGCGAGGCCACGCCCGAGCGGGCGGTGGTGGCGTTCCGGGCCACCCTCGACAGCGACACCCCCCGGGCGGTGTGCGTGCGCACCGAGCTGGGGGACCTCGACCACGAGCTGACCCAACCGCTCGCCGCGGGCGCCAACGAGCTGGAGTGGACGGTCACCTTGGAGCGGCCCCGCCTGTGGTGGCCGCGGGCCTTGGGCGAGCCCACGCTCCACGACGTCTGCGTGGCGGTGCTGCTCACCGACGGCCAGGCCACGCCCGGGGCCGGGACGGCACATGCGAGCGACGTGCGGCGGCTGCGCACCGGGCTGCGGTCGGTCCGGCTGCGCCGCTGGATCTGCTCGGTCAACGGCGAGCGGCTGTTCCTCAAGGGCGCCAACCACGGGCCGACCCGCATGGCCCTGGCCGAGGCGTCCCCCGACGAGCTGCGGGCCGACGTCGGCTGGGCGCTCGACGCCGGACTGGACCTGCTGCGGGTCCACGCCCATGTGTCGCGCCCCCAGCTGTACGACGCCGCCGACGAGCGGGGGCTGCTGCTCTGGCAGGACCTGCCGCTGCAGTGGGGCTACGCCCGCGGCGTCCGCAAGCCGGCGGTGCGCCAGGCCCGGGAGGCCGTCGACCTGCTGGGCCACCACCCGTCGATCGCCGTGTGGTGCGGCCACAACGAGCCCATGGCCATCGGCACCGACGCCGCCGCCGGTGGCGAGGCGGCCGGCGTGCGGCGCTCCGCACTGAGCATGCTGCGCGCCCAGCAGCTCCCGAGCTGGAACAAGACGGTGCTCGACGCGTCGATCAAGCGGGCGCTGGACAAGGCCGACGGGACCCGGCCGGTCGTGGCCCACTCGGGCGTGGCGCCCCACCCGCCCCAGCTCGAGGGGACCGACAGCCACCTCTACTTCGGCTGGTACTGGGGCGACGAGCGGGACCTGCCGGGTTTCGCCCGGGTGCTGCCCCGGATGGTCCGCTTCGTCGGCGAGTTCGGCGCCCAGGCCGTGCCGTCGGCCGACGAAGAGGGCGACGGCGCCGCCTTCTGCGAGCCGGACCGCTGGCCCGACCTCGACTGGGAGCGGCTCGGCGAGCGCCACAACCTGCAGAAGGCGCGCTTCGACCGCTACGTGCCGGCGGCCGCCTTCGCCAGCTTCGACGACTGGCGCCAGGCCACGCAGCGCTACCAGGCCGAGCTGATCCGCCGGCACGTCGAGGTCCTGCGCCGGCTCAAGTACCGGCCGACCGGCGGGTTCGCGCAGTTCTGCCTGGCCGACGGCCATCCCGGGGTGACGTGGTCGGTGCTCGACCACCAGCGCCGCCCCAAGCTCGGCTACGAGGCGCTGCAGGACGCCTGCCGTCCGGTGATCGTGGTGGCCGACCGCCTTCCCGCCACGGTGGCGCCGGGCGAGGCGCTGGCCCTCGACGTCCACGTGGTGTCCGACCTGCGGGCGGCGGTCCACGACGCGCGCGTGACCGCCCGGCTGGAGTGGCCGGGCGGTCATCACGAATGGCGCTGGGGCGGGGACATCCCCGCCGATGAGTGTGTGCGGGTCGGGACCCTGCAAGCGGTGGTGCCCGAGGCCGAAGGCCCGCTCTGCCTCGACCTCGGGCTCCACCTGCCCCGCCGGGATGTGGTCGTCAACCACTACGAGTCGACGATCGCCATGCCCTGATCCTCACCGCATCGGCATGTGCCGGGTGCCGGGCACGAACTCGTCGTCGTAGCGGCCGTCACCACTCGAGTTGGCATTCTTGACCCGGACGGCGTCGGGATCGATCCCGACCTGGGACGAGTTGGCATTCTTGACCCGGACGAGGTCGGGATCGATCCCGCCCAGTGAACTGGACTCGGCCCGAGCCTCGAGCGACTCGACATAGGCATCCGCCTGGGCCTTCAGGGCGGCACGGTAGCTGCGGCCGCTGAAGTCGGCGTCGGCTGCCCGAGCCTCCAACGAGTCGACGTAAGCGTCGGCCTGGGCCTTCATGGCGGCCCGGTTGATGAACCCGGATGTCGTGCTGTGGAGCTTGGCCTGGCCGTCGAGATGCGCCTGCCGCTCGAACTGCTCGGCCTGCGCCGCCAGCCTCGCTGCCTGGGCCGCCTGGTACTGCTCGGCCTGCGCCGTCAGCCTTGCCGTCGCGGCCCGCTCGGCCTGCTCCCGTGTGGCGATCTCGTTGGCCCGGATGTCCAGATGGTTGTCCAGGCCGCTCGCCTCGCTCGAGGCCTTGACCCGGTGGTCATCGCCGCCCAGGTAGTCGTAAGAGCGGCCGGCAACGCTCGCCGTCGCCGCGTCGCTGTTGTCGCCGTCGCCGCAGGCGGCGAGTCCGACGGCACCGACGAGGGCGACTGGGGCCGCCCACCGCAATGCCCGCTTGCTGAAATCCGACATGGTCTTGTCCTCCTCGGTGCCGGATGACCGCCATCCGACAAGGCGACGATGCGCCCTTCGCGCCGGGAGGACCGCTCCACGTGACGCAGTTGTCAGGTGCCTTCCGTCATTGACCAAAGTCACGTAGGGGATCGCCCCCAGCGTTGAGGAACCCCGGTTGCCATCGGCCAAAGTGGTGGGAGTACGGTCACGCCGCAGACCAGGTCGAGGCGTGTCCGGGAGGCTGATCGAGCGATGCAGACGATGGAGCGGCAGACCGTCGCCCCCGTGAACCGCCGGCCCCGCCGACCGGCACCCTGGCCGGTCGAGTTCTACAGATCGGCGGTCGGCAAGAAGTGGGTCATGGCCCTCACCGGCATCGCGCTGATGGGCTACGTCTTCTTCCACATGTTCGGCAACCTGAAGCTCTACTTCGGGGCCGAGGACTTCAACCACTACGCCGAGTTCCTGCGTGACCTCCTGGTGCCGATCCTGCCCCGCACGTGGACGCTGTGGCTGCTCCGGATCGGTCTCATCGTGGCCTTCGTGTTCCACATCCACGCCGCCTACAGCCTCACGCTGATGAACCGGCGGGCCCACGCGGAGGGCCGCTACGTGTCGCCCAGGGACTGGCAGGCCGCCAACGCCGCCAGCCGCTCGATGCGCTGGACCGGCGTGGTGATCGCCCTGTTCGTCGTCTGGCACCTGGCCGACCTCACCTGGGGCACGGTCAACCCGGACTTCGTGCGGGGCGACGTCTACCGCAACCTCGTCGCCAGCTTCGAGCGCCCCTGGAACTCCGGGCTCTACATCGTCGCCAACGTCGCGCTCGGCCTGCACCTGTTCCACGGCGCGTGGTCGATGTTCCAGAGCCTGGGCCTCAACAACCCCAAGTGGAACTCGTGGCGCCGCAGCTTCGCCGCCGGGTTCGCCGGGGTCGTGATGCTCGGCAACCTCAGCTTCCCGATCGCCGTGCTCACCGGCGCGGTCGACGCCGACGACAACCCCGACTGCCGGGTGTCGGGCGACACGATCGAGACGTGCGAGCTGTACGCGGACGAGGGAACGGAATGATCGGCGACCTCAACGCCCACGCCCCCGAGGGCCCCATCGAGGAGCGCTGGACCCGGCACCGCTTCGACATGAAGCTGGTGGCGCCGCACAACCGCCGGCGCCTCGACGTGATCATCGTCGGCAGCGGCCTGGCCGGCGCCTCGGCCGCGGCCACCCTCGGCGAGCAGGGCTACAACGTCAAGGTCTTCACCTACCACGACAGCCCGCGCCGGGCGCACTCCATCGCCGCCCAGGGGGGCATCAACGCCGCCAAGAACTACAAGGGCGACGGCGACTCGATCCAGCGCCTGTTCTACGACACGGTCAAGGGCGGCGACTTCCGCAGCCGGGAGTCCAACGTGTACCGGCTGGCCGAGGTGTCGGTCGACATCATCGACCAGTGCGTGGCCCAGGGGGTGCCGTTCGCCCGCGAGTACGGCGGCCTGCTCGACACCCGCAGCTTCGGCGGCACGCAGGTGTCACGCACCTTCTACGCCCGGGGCCAGACCGGCCAGCAGCTCCTGCTGGGCGCGTACCAGCAGATGATGCGCCAGGTGCACGCCGGCACCGTCAAGCTGCACACCCGCAGCGAGATGCTTGACCTCGTCGTCAAGGACGGGCGGGCCGTCGGCATCGTCGTGCGCGACATGGTCAGCGGCCAGGTCACGTCGCACTCGGCGCACGCCGTTCTGCTCTGCACCGGCGGCTACAGCAACGTCTTCTACCTGTCCACCAACGCCAAGTACTCGAACGCCACCGCCATCTGGCGGGCGCACCGGCGGGGGGCGCTGTTCGCCAACCCCTGCTACACGCAGATCCACCCGACCTGCATCCCGGCCAGCGACGAGTTCCAGTCCAAGCTCACGCTGATGTCCGAGTCGCTGCGCAACGACGGGCGCATCTGGGTGCCCAAGGACCCGGACGACACCCGGCCGCCGGACCGGATCCCCGAGCGCGACCGCGACTACTACCTCGAGCGCAAGTACCCGAGCTTCGGCAACCTCGTGCCCCGCGACGTGGCGTCCCGCAACGCCAAGGGCATGGTCGACCGGGGCCAGGGGGTCGGCCCCCTCCGCAACGGTGTGTACCTCGACTTCGCGGAGGCCGTCGGCCGGCTGGGCGCGGCCACCATCCGGGAGCGCTACGGGAACCTCTTCGACATGTACGAGCGCATCACCGACGAGGACCCCTACACGGTCCCGATGCGCATCTACCCGGCGGTCCATTACACGATGGGCGGGCTGTGGGTGGACTACAACCTCATGTCCAACGTGCCCGGCCTGTTCGTGCTGGGCGAGGCCAACTTCTCCGACCACGGCGCCAACCGGCTGGGGGCGTCGGCGCTCATGCAGGGCCTGGCCGACGGCTACCTCGTGATCAGCTACACGCTGGCCAACTACCTGGCCGGCCTGCTGGGCGAGCCGGTGGTGCCCACCGACGACCCTGCGTTCGCCGACGCCGAGCGGTCGGTGGGCGACACGGTGGCCCGGCTGCTGTCGATCAACGGCACCCGCTCGGTCGACCACTTCCACCGCGAGCTCGGCAAGATCATGTGGGACTACTGCGGCATGGCCCGCAACCGCTCGGGCCTGGAGAAGGCGCTCTCGGAGATCCCCGCCCTGCGGGAGGAGTTCTGGAAGGACGTGCGGGTGCTGGGCGGCCCGGCGCTCAACCAGTCGCTGGAGAAGGCCACCCGCGTCGGCGACTTCTTCGAGCTGGGCGAGCTGACGGTGCGCGACGCGCTGCACCGCGAGGAGTCGTGCGGCGGCCACTTCCGCGAGGAGTATCAGACCGAGGACGGCGAAGCCCTCAGGAACGACGAGCGGTTCGCCTACGTGGCCGCCTGGGAATACACCGGCCGTGATGCCGAGCCCCGGCTGCACAAGGAGCTGCTGGAGTTCGAGTACGTGCACTTGGCGCAACGGAGCTATAAATGAGCCATCAGTTATCAGCTATCAGCTATCAGAGGTGCGCGTTCGGCTCCGCGGTACTCGACCGGCACCTCTGATAGCTGATAGCTGATAACTGATAGCTAGCAGCTCCCAAGGAGATCTCGATGCATCTGACCCTCCGCATCTGGCGGCAGCCGTCCCCCAATGCTCCCGGCAGCATGGTCCGCTACGAGGCGCCGGACATCAGTCCCGACATGTCGTTCCTCGAGATGCTCGACGTGCTGAACGAGCGCCTCATGGCGCGCGGCGACGGGCCGATCGCCTTCGACCACGACTGCCGCGAGGGGATCTGCGGCGCCTGCTCGATGATGATCGACGGCTGCGCGCACGGCCCGCGCCAGCGGACGACCACCTGCCAGGTGTACATGCGCGAGTTCGAGGACGGC
>DASQUK010000270.1:0-7761 GCA_035641315.1 Acidimicrobiales bacterium
ATCCCCGTGAGGAGCACGACCCATGTCCGACACGATGACCTTGGAACGGCAGGCATGCCCCGGGCCGCCCGACGACCTGCACGAGCTGGGGCGGCTGGTCGGCACATGGACGGTCCTCGGCGAGGCCCGGGGCACGGTCACCTACGAATGGATGGAGGGCGGCTTCTTCCTCGTCCAGCGTGTCGACCTGTGCCAGGACGGCCAGCCGATCCGTGGTGTCGAGATCATCGGCCACGACCAGCCGTTCGGGGACGAGCCCAGCGAGGAGATCCGCTCCCGGTACTACGACAACGCCGGCAACACCCTCGACTACGTGTACGAGCTGGAGGGCGACACGCTCACCATCTGGGCCGGCGGCAAGGGCTCGCCCGCCTACTACCGGGGCGTGTTCTCCACCGACGGCGCCACGCTCACGGGGCACTGGTTCTACCCCGGCGGTGGCTACGACTCGACGGCGATACGCACCGGCTGACAAGTACTGTCCCGGCGTGGCCGAGACCCCGGGCGAGGAGACGGCGCTCGCCGTGCTCCAGCAGGATGTGGGCGAGTGGGACGCCGATCTCGCGATCACGCCCTACCCCGGCGCCGACGTCAACCCCACGACGGGCGTGGCGACCAACCGGCTGGTCGCCGGGCGCTGGCTCGTCACCGACCTCGTGACCAAGTCGGGCTTCGAAGGCCACGGCGCCTACGGGTGGGATGCCGGCCGCCGTGCCTACGTGGCCGTCTGGGTCGACGCCGCGGGTGCCGGCATCGCCCACGGCACCGGCACGTGGGACGAGGCGACCCGGACGATGACCTACGACCTCGAGGTCGACCACCAGGGCGAGACCCGCCGCTACCGAGAGGTCACGCAGACCCTCGACGACGGCACCCGGCTGTACCGCAATCTCGTGCCGACCCCGATGGCGGCGAGCACGAGGTGATCCGGGCCACCTACCGCCGCCGCCGCTGACCGCCCGCCGGGTTTGTGGGTCGTCAGCCGGATGGGGCCGGCGGGGGCGCCTGCTCCTCGAGGATCTCCACCACGACCTCCCGCATGGCCGGCGCCCAACCGACGGCCGCGGTGTCCGGGTCCTGCTCGCCCAGAGCCGGGGCGCCGTGGGGCGGAACCGTCGTCGACGGCGTGGGGGGCACCGTGGTCGACGGCGTCGTCGTTGGCGCCACAGTCGTCGGCGGCGCGGTCGTCGGCGGCACAGTCGTCGGAGGCACAGTCGTCGGCGGCACAGTCGTCGGAGGCACGGTGGTCGGCGCCGTGGTCGCCGTCGTCGGCGGGGGCGGCGGTGCGGTGGTCGGCGACGGAGCCGGCGCTGCGGGCAGTGGGGTGGGCGTCGCGGGCGGGCGGCTCGGCGCCGGCGGCGGAGGGCCCGGGGTCACCGCCGGTGGGCTCGACGGCGAAGCGGGCGACGGGGTCGGGCTACCCGGTCCGCCGGATGATGGCGGCGGGAGCGGAGGGGGCGACGGCGGGAACGGGCTCGGCCGGGGTGGCGGGATGGGCTCGCGGGGCGGCATGCCGATCGGCGGCAGCATGTCGACCCGGCCCGACTCGTACATCGCCGCCAGGTTGAGCACCACCCGCACGTACTCGTCGGCGTTGTTGTAGCGGCGGACGGCTTGGGCCTGCTGCTCGGGCAGGCGCAGGTCGGCGTCGCCGGCGCACAGGCACACGGCGGCCCCCAGCGCGGCGTCGAAGAGGTTGTCGGGGTCCCTGCGGCCGTCGCCGTTGGCTTCCTGGCCCACTTCACGCCACGTGGACGGGATGAACTGCATGGGCCCGACGGCCCGGTCGAACGTGGTGTCGCCGTCCAGCGCGCCGTCGTCGGTGTCGAGGATGCGGGCGACGTTGGCGCGCCCGTCGAGCGGGATGCCCCGGATCGGCCTGGTGCTGTACCCGTCGTCGCGCAGCTGCGCCCCGCCGAAGCGGCCGTGGTTGGACTCGACGCGACCGATGGCGGCCAGCAGGGTCCAGCGGATGCCGCACGACGGATCGTCGATCGCCAGCCGGTTGGCCGCTCGCATGTAGGCGCGCACCGCCACCTCGGGGATGCCGCTCTGGCCCAGGGCGTCGATGACCTGGCCACTGGCGAGGACGTTCCGTACCGGGTCGGCCACGTCCTCGGGCCCCACCGGCACGGCCTCCAGCATCGCCGGCTCCATGAACGGCGCCAGAACCTCGTCCTGCGCGGGCAGGACGCCGTCCAGCTGAGCGCCCGGGTCGGAACCGCCGCGCGTCATCATGGCCGTGGTCCCGACCGCGCTCCCCGGAACGACGATCGCGATGGCGATCAGTAGCGCCAGCAGCCAGGGCCTCCCCCCGAGTGCTCCCCTGCGTCGCATGCCCGAGGATTCGGAACCGGGTCATCTCCGGGATGAATCCCCGAGGAGCGGGTGGGGTAGGTTCGCCGCCGTGCGCCGGCTCCCCGGACCGCCCCCCGCACGATGGCGCCTGATCCCCGTGCTGGCGCTGGTGAGCCTGCTTGCGGCCGGTTGCGACCTGCCCAACTTCGGTGCCCCCAATCCCCGCTCCGAGCAGGGCGAGAGCATCTTCTCGCTGTGGCAGGGCTTCTTCCTCGCGGCGCTGGCTGTCGGCGCCCTGGTGTGGGGCCTGCTGATCTACACGATCCTGCGCTACCGCCGGCGCGACGACGAGGTGCCCGGACAGAGCGCCTACCACATCCCCCTCGAGATCTTCTACACCGCGGCGCCGGTCGTGGTCGTCGCCGTGCTGTTCGGCTTCAGCTGGGCCACCGAACGCGACGTCACCGACCTCGACCCCGAGCCGGCGGCCGAGGTCGACGTGATCGGCTTCCAGTGGTCGTGGCAGTTCCGCTACCCCGACGAGGACATCACCATCACCGGCGAACCCGGTGAGCCGCCCGAGATGGTCATCCCGGTTGACCGGCCGACGTCGCTCAACCTCATCGCCGCCGACGTCGCCCACTCGTTCTGGGTGCCGGACTTCCTGTCGAAGCGTGACCTCATCCCCGGCGTCGACAACGAGATCGACGTGACGCCGACGGAGGAGGGCACCTACGTCGGCCGCTGCGCCGAGTACTGCGGCCTCGACCACTGGCGCATGAACTACGCGGTGCGGGTCGTGTCGCAGGACGAGTACGACGACTGGATCGCCGAGCAGCGGGCGGCCCAGGCGGACGACGGGGCCGACGACACCGGCGACAACGGCGACGACGTGTCCGGCGAGGGGTCGAGCTCATGACCACCCTCGAGGAGCGCCCGCTCGTCGCCGAGGAGCCGCCCGAGCCCGAGCACCGGGCCCAGGGGCTGCTGGCGTTCCTCACCACCACCGATCACAAGCGCATCGGCATCTCCTACATGGCGACGGCCTACGTCTTCTACCTGGTGGGCGGGGCGCTGGCCATGGTGATCCGCTCGGAGCTGTACGAGCCCGGCCAGCAGGTCGTGTCGCAGGGTCGCTACAACGAGATGTTCACCATGCACGGGAGCATCATGCTGTTCCTGTTCCTGGGGCCATTCGCCTTCGGCCTGGCGAACTACTTCGTGCCGTTGCACATCGGCGCCCGCGACATGGCGTTCCCCCGGCTCAACGCCCTGTCGTACTGGTTCTACGTGTTCGGCGGCGTCACGATGGTGAGCGGGTTCCTCACGTCCGACGGCGGCGCCGACTTCGGCTGGACGGGCTACACGCCGCTGTCGAGCATCGTCCGCTCCCCCGGCATCGGCGCCGACCTGTGGATCATGGGCGTGGCCCTCACCGGGCTGTCGGGCATCCTCACGGCCGTCAACATCGTGACCACGGTGGTGGCCATGCGGGCGCCGGGGATGCGCATGTTCCGCATGCCGATCTTCACCTGGAACATGCTGGTGACCAGCGTGCTGGTGCTCATCGCCTTCCCCGTGGTGTCGGCCGCCGCCATCATGCTGTTCTCCGACCGCCAGCTCGGCTCGCACATCTACGACGTCGACGCCGGGGGCTCGGCGGTGTTGTGGCAGCACCTCTTCTGGTTCTTCGGGCACCCGGAGGTCTACATCCTGGTGCTGCCGTTCTTCGGCGTGATCACCGAGGTGCTGCCGGTGTTCTCGTGGCGGCCGGTGTTCGGCTACGCCGGGCTGATCTTCGCGACCATGGCCATCGCCGCGCTGTCGTTGGGCGTGTGGGCGCACCACATGTTCGCCACCGGCGCCGTGCTGCTGCCCTTCTTCACCGGGTTCTCGATGCTGATCGCCGTGCCGACGGGCGTGAAGTTCTTCAACTGGATCGGGACCATGTGGGGCGGGCGGCTGACCTTCCCCACCCCGATGCTGTTCGCGCTGGGGTTCCTGTTCACGTTCCTCCTCGGCGGGCTCTCGGGCGTGATGCTGGCGTCAGCGCCCATCGACTTCCACGTGACCGACAGCTACTTCGTGGTGGCGCACATGCACTATGTGCTGTTCGGCGGATCAGTCTTCGCCCTCTACGCCGGCGTCTACTACTGGTGGCCCAAGGTGACGGGCCGGGTGCTCGACGAACGCTGGGGCAAGCTCCACTTCTGGATGACGCTGGTGGGCTTCCACCTGACGTTCTTCGTGCAGCACGTCCTGGGGCTCGAGGGCATGCCCCGGCGGGTGGCCGACTACCTGGACGACGACGGCTTCACCGGGCTCAACCAGGTCTCGTCGGTCGGGGCGTTCCTGCTGGGGGCGTCGACGCTACCGTTCCTGTGGAATGCGCTGCAGACCCTGCGGGGACGCCTCGGCACCGTGGCCGGCGACGACCCCTGGGGCGGGCAGACGCTGGAGTGGGTGACCAGCTCGCCGCCGCCGCCCGAGAACTTCGTCCGTCCGCTGCCGCCCATCCGCTCCCAGCGGCCGGCCTGGGACCTGCGCCACGCCGGCGACGCCCATGGCTGACGGCCCGGACGCCGCGACCACGGCGGGGACCGAGGGCCCGCGCGGCCATGAAGCCCGCCCGCCGGTGGACGACCGGGCCGTCCCCTGGCGGGTGTTCCTCGCCGTCGGCGCCTTCGTGCTGTTGATGGGCGGCATCTACTGGGGCACCGCCTACGAGGAGGGCGGCACGGTCATGCTGATCCTCGCGGCGGTGCTGTCACTGTGGATCGGCGGTTACCTCTGGCTCCGGACCCGGGAACCGGCGGCCGAGCGCCCCGCCACCGGCGCCGGGGTGGGGGCCGAGGGCGCCGGGTACCTGCCGCACGCCAGCGTGTGGCCGTTCGCCATCGGACTCGGAGCCGCCACCGTCGCCAACGGGCTGGTGCTCGGCGTGTGGCTGATCGTCCCCGGGGCCGCGCTCATGGCGCTGGGCATCGGTGGCTTCGTCCGCCAGACCCGCCGCCGGGACTAGGCGAAGGCAATGGTTTTCCCCGGCGACACCCGACCGAGCTGTCGGGCGGCGAGGTCTCCGAGAGGCTGGTGCCGGACATGACCGGCAGGCTGTTCCTGTCCCGACTTGTCGGACCCGACGTGGTCATAGGAGCTCGTGTGCACGGCCCGCGTCTTCTACCCCCGCGAGGCCGCAGCGCTCGGCATCGTCACCCGCCCTCAGTGAGGACCCGGGTCGCCGACGGCATCGCCCTCCCCACGGAGATCGGCGGACGAGGCCCGGACGCGGTCCGCGGCGCCAAGCGGCTGATGAACCGCCTCGCCAGCGTCGGCGCCGCTGCTCAGTTCGCCGCCGAGCGGGCCGAGATCGGTGCCGTCGTCGGCACCCGTATCAGGTCGAAGCGGTAGCGGCGCACGTCGAGCAGCGCCCGGTCGCGGTCCGCCGGCCCGGGCTGAACTCACTCCTCGGGGAGGCTTTCCTTCGCCTCATCGTTCGAGCCCGTCGGCGGGTTCGGGTTGGGTCCATACACGAGGTACACGACTCCCGTGCTGAACGGCTGCGAGATCTAACTGCATGCCCTTCAGATAGGCCATCACGAGTTGGGGACGCTGGCCGCGACCTCGGCGTTGCGGGCCCCAAATCACAGCTATGTAACTTGACGAAGGTATTGGGGTTAACCCGAAGGCGATCTCGGGGGCATCCCTCATTTCACTGCTGGGCGGGGTTCTTCACACTGTTCTGCATGAAGAAGGAGAGTCTGTTCGAGCGGATGCAGAACTCCCTGGAGCGTCACTCCGGCAGCCGGCGGCGGACGATGTTTCTCGACGGCACGGCCGTCGCGGCTGCCTTGTCCGGCGCCCTCCAGGAGCGACTGCCGGGGACGCCGTGGTACGAGGATCAGTTCCAGCGAGGGATGATCACTGAGCAAGGCGACGGCCTGGTCGTCCTGGCGGCGAGGGAGACCCTCGACTCGCACCGGCGGGGCGCCGTCCACATCACCCTCACCACCCACGGATTGGACGACGACGCCTTCGCCGCTGCCCGAGTGGCCTGGTGGTCCTGGTGGTCGTACCAGGTCGACTCCCCCGAGCTGGCCATCGACTGAACGTTGCACCAGTCGCGGTCGGCCAGGGTCTTGTCTGGCCCGGGTCCTGAGGGCCAGGTCCCCCCGCCCGATCGCGCGCCATGCCGTCCAGCGAAGCGTCCGCGAGTTCGGGGACCCCGCCGACTCATCGGCCGCCACCCTCGGTCGCTCGATAGACGCGACACGAACACGCGCCCTGCTCCTGGCGTCAACGTCGCGCGGCGTGGTTCGGGGACGCGGGTTATCGGGCGCGCATTCCGTGCGCGACGCTCCGACCGACGGCTGAGCAGATCGCCGAATCGGGCGCGACGAGCGCGCATGCGAGCTCTCGTGCTCGCGGAAGTTGCTGGGCTTTCACCGGCACGTCTGTGACTATCGACGAGTGGCTCTGCCTCCACCTGTACGTTTGGATGACGACGATCTCGAGAGTTCGACGGTGATGCAGGAGGGGTCATGGCGAAGCTGATCTACGCGTCGAACATGTCCCTCGACGGCTGGACCGAGGACGAACGCGGGGCCTTCGATTGGGCTCCGCCGGACGATGGCGTCTTCGCCTTCATCACCCAGCTCATGCGGTCCGCAGGCACGTATCTCTACGGGCGGCGCATGTACGAGACGCTGGCCGTGTGGGAGACCGACTCCACCCTGGCCGCGCAGTCAGACCTCATGGCCGACTACGCCAGCGCTTGGCAGGCGGCGGACAAGGTCGTTTACTCCTCGACCCTGACCGCGCCGCCCACTGCGAAGACTCGGCTCGAACGCCACTTCGACCCCAGCGCGGTACGCGAACTGAAAGCTGCCCCCGGTACGGATCTGTTAGTCGGTGGCCCGAACCTCGCAGCACAGGCTCTAGTCGCCGGGCTGGTCGACGAGCTGGCCCTGTTTGTCTGGCCAGTCATCCTTGGTGGGCGCAACCCCGCACTGCCGACCGAGACGCGCGCCGATCTTGAGCTCATCGATGAGCACCGATTCACCAGCGGCGTCGTCTACCTCCGCTACCGCGTTCAGTAATGATGCAGAGAACAGCGCCTCGCGCAGTGCCCCAGAACGCCGGCTGAATAGCGGACCTCGGCAGCCCACGTCCAGCGCGGCTGCCTACCGCGAGCGAGCGCGACGGAACGACGGGTCAGCGTGCGGATCCGACGCGACCGAATGCTCCGGTCTCGACCTGTGATTCGGTCGCGGGTTGGCTGTCGTTCGAGACGCGGTCAACCACGACAGCGGGGTGGACGGGATCGCCGAATCTGGCGCGCCTGCGCCAGGCCGAAGGCGCGTTCCCGATCGGTAGCTATGCGCGACTGAGGACGTAGACCTTCCTTGCCTCCGACGCTCGAGTGGAGCGTCGTCGCACCTCGACGTCTCGATCTACATCTACACG
>DASQUK010000271.1:0-13921 GCA_035641315.1 Acidimicrobiales bacterium
GTCCTTCTGCGGCAGCACCTGCTGGCGGCTGACCAGCAGCGTCACCCGGCTGCCGAGCGACGAGAACATGTGGACGAACTCGACGCCGGTCACGCCCGACCCGATCACCACCAGGTGCTCGGGCAGCTCGGCCGGCGGATAGGCGTCGCGGGTCGTCAGCACCCGCTCGCCGTCCACCTCGGCCCAGTCGGGGATGCGGGGCCGGCTGCCGGTGGAGACCAGGATGGCGTCGGCCTCGATCTCGCTGACGCCTTCGTCGTTCTCGACCGCGATCTCGTGCGGTCCCTTGAGCCGTCCGCTGCCCTGGATCATGCGAACGCCCTGGCTGCGCAGCAGCTGGACGATGTTGGACTCGAGGCGATCCTCGATCCGCTGGATGCGCTTCCTGAGCCGTTCGAGGTCGAGCGTCGCGTCCGGTCCGGACAGCCCCATGCCGCCGCTGCGGTCGACCATCCCCATGGCGTCGGCGGTGGCGATCATCGCCTTGGACGGGATGCAGTCACGCAGGTGCGCGGAGCCGCCCACGATGTCGCGCTCGATCAGCGTCACCTCGGCGCCGAGGCGGGCTGCGGTGGTGGCCGCCGTGTTGCCGGCGGGCCCACCGCCGATGATCACGAAGCGGAGGGGCACGGCACCAGGCTACGTGTCCGGCCCCGAACCCTCACCCCTCCGGGCCCCGCCCCCCTCGGGCCGCGCCCCGACGTCAGGCGGCCGTTCGAGCCAGCCGCACCAGGCGGTGGTCGGGCGTGAAAAGCTGGCGCGTGAGGCCCAGGCCGATGACCACCACGTTGGTGGCGACGCAGCCCAGGATCAGGTACATGATCGCCGCCTGCACCAGCACGGCGTCGACCGGGTCGACGCCCGCCAGGATGAGGCCGGTCATGGCGCCGGGCAGGAACACCAGCCCGACGGCCTTGGTGCTCTCCAGCTGCGACGTGAGCGCGGTCCGCAGTGCGCTGCGCACGAACGGCTTCGAGGCCTGCTGCCACGGCTGCCCGAGCGCCAGCCGGGCCTCCACCTCCGGGCGCCGGTCGGCGAGCTCGCCCACGATGCGGCGAGCGGCCACCACCACGCTGCCGATCGAGTTGCCGATCATCATGCCGGCGATGGGCACGACCGCCCGCCCGACGTTGGGGTAGACGCCGAGGCCGAACACGACCAGCAGGCTGATGGCGGCCGATGCGGCGAGTGCAAGGGCCGACAGCCGCAGGATGTCGGGGATCTCGGACGCGCGGCGCCGGACGGTCACGGCGGCGAAGATCACCATCGCCACGACCCAGAGCCACGCCCAGACGACGGGTGCGTCCTCGTCGACCACCAGCACGAGCAGGTAGCCCACGGCGAGCAGCTGGGTGATGGCCCGCCCGCAGGCCCACAGGATCTCGCGCTCGAGCCGCAGCCCCTGCCACATGGACAGCCCGACGGCCACGGCCACGAGGATGAGCGAGAGGGACAGCCCGCCCCACCCGATCGCGGCCTCATCCATGGGTCTCAACCATCGTCGACCTCCTTGAGGAAGCGGTCACGCTCGTCGGCGGACGCCACCCGTCCGTCGATGACCACGAGCACTTCGTCGGCCAGCCGGTCGGCCTGCTCGAGGTCGTGGGTCACCCACACCACCGGCCGGCCCTCGGCGGCGAGATCCCGCGCGGTCCGCTCCAGGCGGTGGCGGGCGTCGGGATCCAGCGCCGACGTGGGCTCGTCCATGAGCAGCACCTCGGGCCGGGTGACCAGGGTGCGGGCCAGGCACATGCGCTGCGATTCGCCACCGGACAGGTCGTCGGCCGAACGGTCGAGGAATGTCGGCGCGAGGCCGGCGCCGGCGAGCACCGCGAGCAGCGCCTCGTTGCTCGCCGCGGGGTCCGCGACGAGCAGGTTGTCCCGCACCGTCCCGGGAAATGGTGCGGGGCGCTGGAAGACCATCCCCACCCGGCGGCGGAGGGCGAGGGGATCGATCGATGCCACCGACTCCCCCCGAAAGCGGACGACGCCCGCGGTCGGCACCTCGAGGCGGTTGAGCAGCCGCAGGAGCATGGTCTTGCCGGCTCCCGACGGGCCGAGCAGCACGGTGATGCCGTCGTCGGAGATGGCGAGCGAGATGCCGCGCAGGATGGGGCGGCCGTCGATCTCGAGCACCACCGCGTCCAGTTCGAACAACGGCGCGCCCACGCGCCGATGCGCGCTCGGGTCAGACGCGCGAGCGGTCACCGTGTGCGCCGGTGGCACCGTCGGCCCGGTATCCGTCGTCGCCGGCGCCACCCACCGGCGGTGCGCCCCCACGCCCGCCTGGACTGCGCAGCGCACGACGCACGCGCTCGCCCGGCGGCGAGTACTTGAGGATGCACCACACGGCCCGGATGCCGTCACGCCACCCGATCTTCTTGCCTTCCGCGTAGGTGCGGCCGCGGTAGCCGATGCCGACCTCGTACACCCGCCATTCGGGGTGGGCGGCGACCTTCGCCGTGACCTCGGGTTCCACGCCGAACCGGCCTTCCTCGAGGTCGATCGCCTGGATGACCTCGCGGCGGAACACCTTGTAACAGGTCTCCATGTCGGTGAGGTTCAGGTTGGTGAAGACGTTGGACAGGGTGGTGAGGAACCGGTTGCCCACCGAGTGCCAGAAGTAGAGCACCCGGTGCGGATTGCTGGAGATGAACCGCGAGCCGAAGACCACGTCGGCGTCGTGGCTGAGGAGCGGCTTGACCAGGGCCCCGTACTCGCCGGGGTCGTACTCGAGGTCGGCGTCCTGGACGATCACGAATGGCGCCGTGGCCTCGGAGAACCCGCGCCGCAGTGCCGCTCCCTTGCCCTGGTTCCCGGGCTGGAGCAGCACCCGCACGCGGGGCTCGGCGATGCCGGCCAGGACGTCACGGGTGCCGTCTGTCGATCCGTCGTCGACGATGACGACCTCGGCCGTCCAGGGGGAGGCGAGCACCTGCGCCACCACGGCCGCGACCGTGTTGCGCTCGTTGTAGCAGGGGATGATCACCGAGAGGCAGGCCTGGGCGTCGGGCATGCGCGGGTCCTTTGGATGCGGGATCGACGGCGCATCCTATGGGCAGGACGGGCTTCGTCGCCCGGCATCCCCTTCCCTAGGCTGGGCCCGATGAGGAAGCCCCGCGAGAAGCCGACCCTGGACGACTGGCGGGCGCTGGCGGCCGAGGACCTCAAGGGCGCCGACCTCGATGGCCTGGTGTGGGCCACGCCGGAGGGGATCGACGTGAAGCCCCTGTACACGCCGCTCGACCTCGCCGGCGTCGAGGCGCTCGACTCCCTGCCCGGGTTCCCACCGTTCGTGCGGGGGGTTCGGGCGACCATGTACGCCAACCGGCCCTGGACCATCCGCCAGTACGCCGGCTTCTCCACCGCCGAGGAGTCGAACGCCTTCTACCGGCGCAACCTGGCGGCCGGGCAGATGGGCCTGTCGGTGGCGTTCGATCTGGCCACGCATCGCGGCTACGACTCGGATCATCCCCGGGTCGAGGGCGACGTGGGCAAGGCCGGGGTGGCGATCGACTCGGTCGAGGACATGAAGATCCTCTTCGACCAGATCCCCCTGGAGAAGATGTCGGTGTCGATGACGATGAACGGCGCCGTGCTGCCCACCCTGGCGTGCTTCGTCGTCGCTGGCGAGGAGCAGGGGGTCGAACAGGCTCGGCTCCGCGGGACCATCCAGAACGACATCCTCAAGGAGTTCATGGTCCGCAACACCTACATCTACCCGCCCGAGCCCAGCATGCGGATCGTGGCCGACATCATCGAGCACACGGCGCAGCACATGCCGCGGTTCAACTCGATCTCGATCTCCGGCTACCACATGCAGGAGGCGGGCGCCACGGCCACGCAGGAGCTGGCGTTCACGATCGCCGACGGGTTGGAGTACGTGCGCTACGCGCTGGGCCGGGGCCTCGACATCGACCGCTTCGCCGGGCGGCTGTCGTTCTTCTTCGCCATCGGCATGAACTTCTTCATGGAGGTGGCCAAGCTGCGGGCCGCCCGGCTGCTGTGGCACCGGGTGATCTCGCAGTTCTCGCCCAACGACCCGCGCTCGGCGATGCTGCGCACCCATTGCCAGACGAGCGGCGTTTCGCTCACCGAGCAGGACGCCTACAACAACGTGGTGCGAACCGCGGTCGAGGCCATGGCCGCCGTGCTGGGCGGGACGCAGAGCCTGCACACCAACAGCTTTGACGAGGCGTTGGGCCTGCCCACCGACTTCTCGGCCCGCATCGCCCGCAACACGCAGCTGATCCTGGCCGAGGAGACCGGCATCCCCCGGGTGGTCGATCCGCTGGCCGGTAGCTTCTACGTCGAGTCGCTCACGCAGCGCCTGGCGGACGAGGCATGGGCGCTCATCGAGGAGGTGGAATCGCTCGGCGGCATGACCAAGGCGGTGGCGTCGGGCATGCCCAAGCTGCGGATCGAGGAGTCGGCCGCCCTCCGCCAGGCCCGCATCGACCGGGGGGAGGAGGTCATCGTGGGCGTCAACAGGTACCAGCCGAAGCATCCAGACCACGTCGACGTCCTGGACGTCGACAACACCGACGTGCGCCGCCAGCAGATCACCCGCCTGGAGAGGGTGCGGGCGTCACGGGACTCGGACGCCTGCTCGGAGGCCCTGCGTCGGCTGACCGAGGGCGCCGCCGGCGACGCGAACCTGCTGGCCCTGTGCATCGACGCCGCCCGGGCCCGGGCCACGGTGGGCGAGATGAGCGATGCCATGGAGCAGGTGTTCGGGCGGCACAAGGCCGAGATCCGCTCGATCCACGGGATCTACGGGTCGGCGTACGAGGGCGACGAGGCCTTCGCCGAGGTGCAGGCCGAGGTCCGGGCGTTCGGGCAACAGGAGGGCCGTCGTCCTCGGATGCTGGTGGTCAAGATGGGCCAGGACGGCCACGACCGGGGCGCCAAGGTGATCGCCACCGCCTTCGCCGACCTGGGATTCGACGTCGACGTCGGCCCCCTGTTCCAGACACCGGCCGAGGCAGCCCGAGACGCCGTGGACAACGACGTGCACGTGGTCGGCGTGTCGAGCCAGGCCGCCGGCCACAAGACGCTGGTCCCCCAGCTCATCCAGGAGCTGCGGGCCGCCGGCGGAGGGAACGTGGTCGTGGTGTGCGGCGGCGTCATCCCGCCCCAGGACCACGACATGCTGCGCGCCGCCGGCGTCGCCGCCATCTTCGGCCCCGGCACCAACATCCCGTCCGCCGCCGGCCAGGTGCTGGCCCTGCTGCGCTCCAAGCGGACCGCGGCGTAGAGCCGGTTAGGCCCCGGCCCGCCGGCGGAGGTCAGCCATCGACGTCAGGTCTGGCCGTCGCCCACGAAGCCGAGCGACGACCCGATGGGCGCGTCGCTCGACGGCGGGGGATCGAGGGCGAAGATCCCGGTGGTGCGGCCCTCGGCTCGAACCTCGTGCACCAAGCGCAGGCCGGGCACCTGGTCGGTGGTCCGCAGTGGTGCCAGCTGGGGCCGTAGGCGTACGGCCGTGTACCAGTCGACCACGAGGTACTGGGCGCCATGGTGGCGGGCGTAGGTCAGGATCTCGTGCATGTCCGCATAGGGAATCGCCATCGTGGGCCGGTCGGCGTAGTACTCGACGACCATGCTGCGGGTCATCACCCGGTCGTCGGGTTGCGTGTGGTCCGCGATCCACTCGCCGGCGCGGCGCTGGTCGCTGTGGTCGGACGGGTGCCACCAGCCCGCAGCTTCGGTGTGGAATGCCTGGACGGACGACAGTGCCAGCAACGCGAAGGTCACGAGCACGGCCGGTCGGCGGCACACGGGCGCCAGGAGGGCGAGGGAGGCGCCGACGAGGGGTATGGCCAGGGCCACGGCGACGATCAGGTACCGGGGTTGGACGAAGAACGCGAGCGCAGTGGCCACCGGCAGCGCCGCGACGGCCAGCAGGAGCCGCACTGTCCAGGATTGGCGGTGACGCCAGCCACCCACCACCGCCAGGAACCACAGCGGGAGCGGCAGCAGCAGCCATGACAGCCACTGACCGCTTACCGGGTTGGTTATCGACGTCACCAGCGACCCGACGTTGGTACGGACGATGCCGAGGTAGCCGCCCGGGTCTTCCCGCGCCAGCGTCGCCAGCGTCGATCGCCCGGCGGCGAACTCGAGCCCGGTCTCGTCGAGCGCGTACAGCACGCTGTCGCGGGCCTCGCGGTCGGCGCGAGCCACCGCGTGCCAGGCCTCGATCGACGCGTCCTGGGTCTTGGCGCTGAGCGGCCACTTGCCGGTGTGGCCGTGCAGGTACATGGCGTACGGCACGATGCACACGACGATCGGGACGGCGAAGACGGCCAGCAGCGGCACCCCGGCACGAAGATCGCGGAGTGGGCGCAGCCGCACCGGCCGTCCCGGGCGCCGGACGGCGAGCACGAGCACGCCAACGCCGAGTGGCAGCGCCATGAACAGCCCCTCGGGCCGGGTGAGGTAGGCGAGCCCGACCAGCACACCGGCGCCGAGCACCCGCCACACGCGGGCGCGGCCGTGGCGATCGGCGGCGGCGATCACCATCCAGAGCGCGGTGACCACCAGCAGTGTGTACTCGGCTTCGGACCCCGCGCCCCGGTTCACGAGCGTGGTGGACAACCCCGGCCCCAGGGCCGCCACCCAGGCCGTGGCCACGCCGGCGACGGGACCGGCGATCCGGCGACCCAGCAGGGCCAGCGGCACGAGGAGCGCCGTGCTCGACAGGCAGGTCAGCACCACCGTCCCGGTGTGGGGATCGGACACCACTCGACTGGCGAGCCCCAACAGGAACGGCACGAACGGCGGGAAGTGCAGCTCGGGCTGCCCATCCCGCTGGTAGCCGTCGCCCTCGATCAACGACACGCCCGAACGCAAGTAGGCGGTCTCGTCGGTGGCCGGGGCGTCGTCGGTCAGCCCGATGGCGACGCGCAGGGCGAAGCCGACGAGAACGGCGAGGGCGACCCACAACGCGAACCGCAAGGACCGCGGTGTCGCCGAGACTCGTCCGGCCGCGGTGACCGGTACAGGCTCGGTTGATGCGAGGATCGTGGCGGTCATCGGAGCGCCACACCGGACGCCGTGGGCCCGAGCGGGGCCGCCGGGGCGCTGCCGTTGCGGGGGGCCGGGCGGGAGCGAGCCCCGATCATGGTCCACGGGAAGGGCGTGCTGACGCTCAGCACCTCGAGCTGTGATGCGACCAGCGCCGCGAAACCCCGTCGCGACCAGTGCTGGATGTGGCCCGGCGTGTTGCCGAGATCGGCCAGGTACTTGCCCCGCGCCACATTGGCGACGCGCCAGATGGGCTCGCGCGGCACGGACAGGACCAGCCGGCCGCGGCTGACCCGCACGAGCTCGGCGAGCGCCGCCGGAGGCTCGGGCACGTGCTCCAGCACCTCGACCACCATCACGAGGTCGAACGCCTGCGGCGGGAACGGCAGCGCGGCGATGTCGGCGTAGACACCCGCGAAGTCGCGCGTCCGCCAGCGGGCGGCGAGCACCTCGTCGTGCAGGTCGACGCCAACGATCTTCGCGTCGGGATAGAGCGAGCGCAGCCTGGCGCTCACCTCGCCCTCACCCACCCCCACCTCCAGCACCGTCTGGGGCTGCTCGCGAGGAAGCGAGTCGCGGAGCGCGGCGAAGAAGCCCTTCATCAGCCGGCGCTCGATGGGGTTCCTCGATCTGTACTTGTCGTAGGCGTTGCCCGTCAGCACAGGCGTGGACACGTGGTTGCTCCGGTGCTCGCTCGATGCGGCCCATGGCCGCCGACCCAGCAGCGACTCGCGGCAAGCGACTGGGGACCGAAGCCGCCGCGCCCGGCGACAGTAACGACGTGTCCCCGGCCGACCGCCCCGATCCTGGGGCTCGCACGAAGGTTTCATCTGCCGGTCGCGCCGCGTTCTCGAGCCCGTCACCTCCGCGACGGAACGACCGTGGATCCAGCCCCGCAGGCCCCACCCATAGACTCCGTCCGAGTGACCGACCCGAACGACCTCGCGACGCGCCTCGTGCAGGGCGACAGGCGGGCACTGGCCCGGTCCATCACGTTGGTCGAGTCCACGCGCCGGGACCACCGGGCCGCGGCCGCCGCGCTCCTCGACGCCGTGGTCGTCCACACGGGTGCGGCCATCCGCCTCGGGATCACCGGCACGCCGGGGGCGGGCAAGTCGACGTTCATCGAGGAGCTGGGCAGCCACCTCACGGCCGCAGGCCATCGGGTGGCGGTCCTGGCCGTCGATCCCTCGAGCCGTCGCAGCGGGGGATCGATCCTGGGTGACAAGACGCGCATGGAACGCCTGGCCCGCGACCCGAACGCCTTCATCCGTCCCTCCCCCTCGGGCGGCTCGCTGGGGGGCATCGCCCGCCGCACCCGCGAGGCGGCGCTGGTGTGCGAAGCCGCCGGTTTCGATGTGATCGTCGTCGAGACCGTGGGGGTGGGGCAGTCGGAGGTGGCGGTGGCCGACATGGTCGACTGCTTCTGCCTGATCGCGGCGCCGGGCGGCGGCGACGAGCTCCAGGGCATCAAGCGGGGGATCATCGAGCTGGCCGACATCGTGGTGGTCAACAAGGCCGACGGCGACCTGCTGCCGGCCGCCCGGCGCGCCATGGCCGACTACCGGCAGGCGGTCCACCTGCTGCGTCCCAAGCACGCCGGCTGGGAGGTGCCGGTCCTGGCCACCTCAGCTCTGCAGGGCACCGGCGTCGACGAGGTGTGGACGGCCGTGGAGAAGCTCGTCGCCCATCTTCGCGAGGACGGGGCGCTCGACCGCCTGCGTGCCGGTCAGGCCGTGGCGTGGATGTGG
This sequence comes from Acidimicrobiales bacterium, assembly GCA_035641315.1. Classification (GTDB taxonomy): domain Bacteria; phylum Actinomycetota; class Acidimicrobiia; order Acidimicrobiales; family VFJN01; genus DASQUK01. The sequence goes on from DASQUK010000271.1 coordinate 8,781, forward strand.
GACGAGATCCGTGAGTCCCTCATCGACTCGTTCCGCCAGGATCCCCGGGTGGCCGAGAGCTGGTCCGACGCCGAGGAGGCGGTCCGAGCCGGACGCCTGTCCCCGACCACCGCCGCCCACCGCTTGCTCGAGGCCCACCGCGATCCGCTGGACCAAGACGGCACGAGAGGCACGTGACGCACGGGGGCGGCGCCGACGGAAGCCACCCGAGCACCGCCGCGCGGGCGACCGCGCAGCGGATCGCGGCACGTTCGTATCGCCGGCTGGGCGAGCTCGGCCGGCGCCTTCTCGGCGACCCTTCGGCTGCACCACCACCGGCAGCGCCGCGCCCGGATCCGGCGGTGCCGCCGTGGATCCCGCTACCGGGACCCGAACCCGGCGGCGGCCGTGTCCTGTGCAACATCTGCCGCTGGCAGGGCGCCGCCTTCGATGGCATCGAGCACGTCGAGCTCTCGACCTGCCCGGCGTGCGGCAGCAGCGGGCGCGACCGCTTCCTGCACTGGTGCTTCACCCAGCGGGTCGACCTCCACCCTGCACTGAGGGTCATCGAGTGCAGCCCCCGCCTGGGCCGCGCCTACCGCGATGCCATGGCCACCTGGTTCTTCTACCGCACCAGCGACTACGACCTCCGGGCCCACGCCGGCAACCTCCGGCTCGACCTCCAGGCCATCGATCTGCCCGACGCGTGCCTCGACGTGATGCTGTGCGCACACGTGCTGGAGCACGTGCCCGACACCGACAAGGCGTTGACCGGCCTGCGCCGGGTCATCGCGCCCGGTGGCCACCTGCTGCTCCAGGTGCCGGTGCTCCAGGGACGCACCGCCCGACGGAACCCGAGTTCCACGGGGACATCACCCCGGTGTTCTGGCGGTTCGGCTTCGACCTGACGGAGCGCCTGCGCAGTCACGGCTTCGATGCTGACCTGCTGTGCACAGCCGAATTGGCGAACGCCATTGCCTCGGGCTCCAACCCGTGGCCCGACTGGTCCGGCGAGTTCGACGTGCCCGACATCCTGGCCGGGGCCCGTGCCGGTGCCGGGGCTGACGACCTCGTGGTCGTGGCCGACGCGGCCACGCCCGCCCGTCTGGGGATCAAGCCCGCCTACATGTTCCTCACGTGGGACTGCATCGTGCGGTGAAGCTCACCCATGCGGTTCCGTGGCGCCCCACCAGCGCCACAGCTCCCATGAGTTACGGCTTGGGTTCGGCCAAGTACAGCGTGCGGGTGCCGCTCGGAAGCGGTTGCTCCTCGTGAACCAGGAATTGCTCGGTCAGCAGCTCCTCGAAGGTCTCGCGCTGGTAGTCGTCGAACAGCCCGGCAGGCTTGTTGGCCAGCAGGCGCTTCACTTGCGCGTCGTCGGTGTGGACGAACTCGACCACGAGCCGGCATCCGAACGACCGGAGCCACGACACCACCTCGAGTAGAGGCACGTTGGCGCCGATGCTCAGGTGGTGGATGAGCGCCAGAGCAAGCAGGGCATCGGGCCGAACGCGTTCGTGGAAGGCAGCGCGCTCCCGGTTGCGCCACCCCAGACCCCCCGACGGGTCGACGAGGTTCATGACGAGCGGGAGGATGTTCTCCTTCCCCTCGGTCCGCAACTGGCGGTACAGGCCGTCGACCACCATCGCGTCGCCGTCAACCGCCACCACGTAATCAGCCTGCTCAGCGGCGAGCCGGGAGTACGCACCGTCGTTGGCACCCAGGTCCAACACGAGCCTCGACTCGCCCGCCGCGAGCGCCGATCGTACGAAACCGCGCTTGGTATCGGCGTCGGCATCGCTGTACGAACACGTCTCGCGGTAGTCGGACCACGTCGAGCCCCGCCGCGCCACACCCAATCCGTGAACCAGCTTTGCTAGGTTCTTCACGGTCGCCTTGGTCATCTCGGTCGAGAACCCTGATGCCTTCAGGTCGGTCTTCACTTGCTCTGACGCGGTGCTCACCCGTCGCTCCAGGACGCTGTGGAGCGTGACGTTCCGCAGCACGCCTCGGCGGAACCGCTGCAGCCCCGAGAACATCCCGGCCACGTCCGAGGGCGTCAAGCCGTCGATGCTGCCTCGTAGCAACGGCTGGAACGGCACCCCCAGGTATGCCTGGATCATCAGCGGGAAGAGCATCGTCTGGCAGAACTGCCGGTAGCCGGGCCAGGGCCCCGACGCCGGCTCGAACGACCCGATGTCTATGAACGTCGGCCGTGACCCGACGAACTGCAGGTTGTAAGCGGTGCCGTCCTTGAGCGACATGCCTTCGTCGAGCGCTGCCCGCAACACGTCGAGTTGCAGCGCAGCAGCGTCGCGGAGCATGGCGAACGACCACTCATACGGGTGGGACACGACCGGCACGCGCTCGTGCTCCACGACACGTGCCCACGGAGCCCCACGGGGCGAAGGTGGGGCCTCACCGTCGTGCTCGGTTGTGCCCACGATCTGACCCGAGGCCATCAGGCGGAGAAAGAACGATGTGGCGGTCAGACGGTCGTAGCTTTCGGCGGCCGGGCCCGAGAGCCCCCGCAACAACTTGTCGCCGACAGTGAAGACGCCACTGTCGGGATCCCGAAACGAGCCGGGCTCGTAGCTTGACACTGCGACAGAGCGGCGCTCAGGCCTCGGTGGTTGCCGGGTCGTCGACCCCGGACTCGGTCTTCTGTGATGTCGCCTCCGCCTCGCCCTGCTTCCGTGAGAACCTGCTCGTGAGGCGGTGCCGGGCCTGCCTCACTGCCACGCCGGCGGCAGCAACACCACCCACGACGGCCGAGGCGATGAGGCTGCCAGAACCCGGGTCGAGATATCCGATCGTCACGTCGGTCCCCCTTGTGTCCGGTGCGATGCGCCCAATTAGGACCGCCAGCTGTTGGCACAGCACATTCGTTGGATGTTACCCAGCGGCCACCCAACGGTCGGCATCTGCTAACCCGGCGTTCATGTCGGGCCGCATTGTGGCACACGTGACGGTGCCCAGACGCCAGCGCCGAGCGACGTTTGTCCTTCCGTCGAGGAGACCCACCTGCCCGGCTACCTCGACGAGTTCGTGCCCCACTTCAACCGTCGCACCTCACGCAGCCGCAGGCTCGTCGTCTCGCGCGTCCTCGAACTCGCCGTCGACCACGAACCGGTCCGCTACCAGGACCTCATCGTCGAGTCCCGGCCCAAGCGGCGTCCGCCTGCCGCCCCCGCCGTCCGAGGGCACCCACCCAGCCTGGAACGGCCGCCAGCCGACCGTCCATGGCGAGCAGCCCGACCAGAAGTACTCCGGTCAAGTGGATACCAACGGACGGAATTCCTGCGGGGTTATCGCGGTCGTCACCCTGGTCGACCGGCTTCGGCGGCGACATCAGCGCCGAACTCGGCCGGTCCTTCGCCGAGCGAGCCGACGAAGAGCTGCCAGAGCTCGGCAGCGTACTCATCCCAGGTCCGGTGCGGTCGCCGCCGGGCCTGGGCCACCAGCTCCGCGTGCAGGTCCCGGTCCTCGAGGACCCGTCCGAGCGCGTCGGCGAGTTCGTGGTCGTCGCGTGGATCGACGAGCAGCGCGCCGCCCTCGACGGCCACCTCCGCCATAGCGCCGTAGCGGGACGTGACCACGGGTGTGCCGCGCGCAAGCGCCTCGGCGATCGGCAGCCCGAAGCCCTCGTTGATCGACGGGAACACGACCACGTGGGCGAGGCGGTACGCGGCCCAGAGCAGGTCGTCGTCGAGGGTCGACACCGACTCCACGAACCGACCCTGGCCCTGGAGGTCTGCGAGCCGCTCCCGGAAGCGCTCGCTCTTCCACGCGTTGCCGCCCACGAAGACCAGACAGAAGCGCAGGCCGCGGCGCCACAGCAAGTCGGCGGCGTGGAGCACCGCCAGGTGGTTCTTCCTCGGCTCGTGGCTGCCGACGCACAGGACCAGGGGCAGGTCTCCGATGGCGAGACGGTCCCGCGCGGCCGCGTCCGCGGCCGCGGAGGGCTCGTTCCCTTCGGTGGGCAGCGGAACGGCTTCGATGGCCGGGCCCTCGACGGCGACGGAGGCGAGCATCTCGCGCCAGCCCCGGTACTCGACGGCCGCCGCCTCGGAAATCGTCGCCACCGTGTCCATGTGGCGCACTGCGGCCAGCAGGCGTGCGAAAGCGCCGCCCATTGGTTCGTCGGCCGTTTCGGCCGTCGTGAGCGGCACACAGTCGAAGCCGATGGCGCACGTCCGGTTGCCGGAGCGCCGGGTCAGCGCCAACAGCCGCGCCGTCCGGGCCTCCTCGGGGGCGAGCTCGAGCAGGACGTACGTGCACTCCCAGGGCACCACCACCGTCGTCGCCCGCTCGCGGGATCGGCGGGACGCTCCCGACCGCCGATCGCCGACGTGCTCACCCAGCGCACGCCGGCGGGCCGCGTTGTCAAGGCGCCGGAGCGCCGTGTCGTCGCCAGACCACCCGACGACCACGACCTCGTGGTCACGGTCCCATCGTGCGGCGACCTGCCGGGCGACCCGCTGGATGCCGGTTGCCAGGTCGGTCGCACTCGTGTGGTGCAGGTCGACGACCACGGCCCGGCGCACGACCTCGACCCGTGCCGGGCGATACCGGTCGATCGAGAGCAGCGAGGTGACCGACGCGGCGGCCGGTGCCAGCGCAGCGCCGGCACCGTCGAGCTCGAGGCGCCGCGCGGTGGCGACGACGTCGTCGTCGAGCGGCAGGCGGCCGGTCAGCACGGCCAGGGCGAGCCACACCTTCGAGGCATCGGCATCGGCCAGCGCGTCCTCGGTCGCCCTGGCGAGACTCCGGAGGTCGGCGGCCGCGCCCGGGTGGTCGAGCGCGGCGAGGAGGGCGCGCAGTCGGTCGGCCAGTTGCCGGGCCGGTGCGCCCCGGGCCCGGGCGACAACGTGCCGCAGGCTGCGACTCCGCACGCCCGTCAGCCCGCGCACCGCGACGGCCCGCTCGCCGAGGGACGCGCCGGCGTCCAACCCCCGCCTCAGCATCCTGGAGGCGGACATCACCGCGACCTCGTCGCGATCGCCCAGAGCTCGGCGGCATAGTCGTCCCACGTGCGGGTCGGGCGGGCCCGGGCGGCGCGGCGCAGGTCGTCGAGCGCGCCGGCGTCCGTCAGCAACAGCCGCATCGCGTCGACCAGCGCCCCGTCGTCGTCGGGGTCGACGAGCACGGCACCGCCACCG
>DASQUK010000272.1:0-34578 GCA_035641315.1 Acidimicrobiales bacterium
GGCCCAGGCGCCTGACCGCCCCACGAACTGCGAACCGCGACCCGCGAACAAACCGGGCGCCCCGGGCGTCGGTGTGGCGACGGCCGCGCACGGGCGCGGCGCTGTGGTGCCGGAGGTCGGAATGCGGCGGATCGGATCGGCCGCCAGGCGCCACCCGGAGGGCTGTTCGCCGCCAGCCTCGACGTTCGGGCCTACCACGAGGTCGCCGTGCGCGGCTCGGTGGGCTTCGCCACCGAGCAACACGGCGAGGTCATCCTCGAATGGCAGGAGGCGCCCGGCGTGCTCGGGTCGCTGCGCTGCGGCGGTGACCTCGATACCGGGGTACGGATCGCCGACTCGCTCGACGAGGTCCAGCCCAACGATCCCCGGATAGCCACCGCCCCGCCCGGGTGAGGGCCCGGTCTCGGCGTATCAGCCGGCGGGTTCCACGTACTCGAAGTGTCCCGCGTCGGGGATCAGCCACGAGTCGCCGGACGTGAACCCCCAGCGGCGGAAGATCTCGACCAGGCGGGGGTCCTGCGCCGACTCGACCCCGGTCGGGTTGGTGCTGACCCCGATGTCGAACGCCGCCCCCCAGGCGTGGCGGGACAGGCTGTCGCTGCCGGCGACGAACCGGGGTACGAAGCAGCCGTCGTATCCCGCCTGATGGACGAGGGCGGCGAGCCCCGCCCGCTCGATCTCGGTCAGCGCGCCCACCAGAGCATCGATGATCCCCCGGTGGCAGCGCACCTGGCCCAGCAGCGGGACCTCGCGGGTGACGATGCTCTCGGACTCCCAGGCCGGGTCCGGCTCGATCGCATCCCCGACAGTGGTCCGGTAGCTGAACTCGCCGAAGCGGGCCTTGATCTGCGCCTGGGGCAGCACGGCATCGGCCTGGCGCAGGTAGGGCGTCTCGCCGGGCCCCCGGAACTGCACGACGGTGCCCCGGGCCAGCGCCGCCCGCAGGCGGTTCTCGAGCGCGGGGCGGTCGCCGTCGTAGGCCACGAGCAGGTAGCGGGGGCTGGCGAGGCCGAGGCGGGCGCCGGTGGCGACGTCGACGGCCAGCTCGGCGCCACCGATGCTGGCGTCCTCCACGACGCTCGACACCACCACCGACTGGCCGGCCGCCAGCTCGATGACACCCCCGGGGCCGAGGCGGCGCAGCTCCGCCGACGTCCGCCCCAGGACCGCTTCGCCGGGACCGAGGGTCGAGATGGCGTCGCGGTCGGCGATGGGGATGAACTCGGCGTGGCGGGCGGGATCGACGGCGACGGCGTCGAGCGGGATGGCCCAGCCGGGGGCGAGGTCGTCGACCGGCGCCCCCTCCACGGAGCGGGAGCCGACGAGGTCGAGGTTCCCGGCACGCACCAGCGAGGTGGCGCTGACATCGGGAGCGGCGGCCGCCGCCGGCTCCAACCCGGGATCGAGCCCCCGCTGGTCCCCGTTCCGGCTCCACGCCAGCAGGACCGACGGCGCCGGCTGGGGGGCGGTCGTGGCGGTCGGGTCGGGCTCCTCGGTCGGCGGTCGTGTCGTGGTGGTCGTGGCTGTTCTCTCGGCCGAGGCCCGCAGCGGTGGGGCGGCGTCCTGGGGGTCGGAGTCCGTCGCCTGGATCGCGAGCATGACCCCGCCGCCCAGCACTCCGCCGGCCAGGGCGGCGCCGATGATGATCACCAGGCGCTTCACGCCGGCTCCAGCGCAGCGGCGATCGCCAGCAGCTCGTCGAGCGACACCGTGGGGCTGGACAGGCTGCGGGCGGTCCCGCCCTCCACCCACTCGAGCTGGCCCCGTTCGGCGCTGTAGCGGCCGGGCACGCCCCGGACGTCGACACCCACGGCGTCGCCGTCGGCCGGCGGCGTGAGCCGGGGGGCGTCGCTCTGGACCAGGGTGAAGCCCCGGTCGCCCGGGCCCGCGTACACCAGCGAGACGGTGCCGCCGGCGGTGCGCACCGCCGGCGGACCGAAGCCGTCGAGGCCCTGCGCCACGAGGAGGCCGTCGGTAGCAGCGGCCGCCTCGGCGAGGGTGGCCGTGGCCGCCTCGTCCCAGGTGGGCGGGACCGGCCGGCCGGTGACGCCCAGGCTGGCCGCGGCGGTCCGCAGCTCGTCGGCCGGCACGCTGCCACTGACGACGACGTCGAGGCCGTCGGCGTGGAGGGCGACCTTCTGCCCGTCGTCGCTCATGTAGCCGACGCCGGCGGCACCGAGGTCGACGGCCCGCACGTTGGTCCCCAGCCCGCCGAACAGCCGGTCGCCCGGCCAGTCGTCGGTGGACCGCACGGTCAGCCAGGCCCGCCCGTCGGTCCACGAGCCCACCGCGATCTCGGGGCCGCCGGTGCCGCTGATCGTGCCCGAGCGGTACGGCCGGAACCCGGCCGGCAGGTCGGTGGGAGTGGGTGCCTCGCTGCCGGCTCCGTCCGCGGGTCGGAAGCCGGCGTCGACGGTCTCGTTGGGTGCAACCGACGTGGCGGGTGAGACGAAGTCGTCGTCGGGCACGGGGGCGTTGATGGCCAACATGTGGACCTTGAACGCCAGGATCGTGTCGCCGGGCTCCTCAGTGGTGGCCTGGGCGCTCGCCCACCGTGCCCGGTCGGGGCCGTCGCCGGCCCGAACTATCGCCTCGAGCGGGACCAGGTGCTCCTGGTCGAGCCATAGCTCCACCGGATCACCCGGGTGCACCGCCCGCAGGTCGTCGCCGGCGGACAGGCCGGCGAGGAAGGACGCCATCTGGGCGGCGGTCACGACGACGCCGGTGGCATCACGGCCGGCGATCGTGCGGGTGCCCAGCGACGCCGGCGTCCCGGCCAGGGTGAAGCTGTCGACCGGGCTGACCAGCTCGAGCGGCACGGGGCTGGTCTCGGAGAACGGCTCGCGGCCGGTCACCGACCGGACCCAGCGCCGGGCGCCGTCGGGACAGGTGGACTGGCCGGGGACGGGGGCGCACTGCCGCGCGGTGGACTGCCACCAGCCGTCGCCGTCGACCACCAGCTGGAGCGGTGGGTCGGAGGCGGGAGCCCCGGTGCGTGCGAGCGTCAGGGCCAGCGACTCCGGGGCCTCGTAGACCAGCCGGCCGTCGTAGCGGCGCTCGCCGTCATTGTCATCGCCGTTCCCGCTGTCGCCCGGCAGGCCGCGCTCGACGAGCACGAAGCGGGCGTCGACCGAGCCGATGTCGGACTGGGCGGCCACGATTCGCTCGGGCAGGTCGGCGGCGGCCGGGGAGCGGGGCTCCGAGCCGATCCCGACGAACGCCGCACCGGCGGCCATGCCGGCGACGGCGGCGACTGCAGCGGCCGCCACCAGCGGGCGACGGGTCCTCGCCGGTCGTTGAAGGGAAAGCGACCGAATCGGTGCCTCTTCCTTGAAAGACCCGAGTTCGGCCAGGACCGCGGGCGCCACGTCGGGTGTTACGTCGACCGGCTCGAACCGCAAGGCAGCCCGCACCCGTTCGGCGTGGCGCTGGAACCCGGAGCACTCGGCGCACGCCGCGACGTGCTCGTCGAGGGCCGCCGGGTCCACGTCGTAGACCGGCTCGCCGTCGAGCCGGAGCGAGAGGGCCAGCCGGGCCTCGTCACACCTCACCCGACGCCCTCCCGTCGTCGGCGGTCGACCAGCGGTGCAGGCGCGACCGGGCGTTGAACATGCGGCTCTTGACCGTGCCCTCGGGGACCCCGAGCACCGTGGCCGCCTCGTGGTAGCGCAGGCCCAGCACCTCCACCAGGACGACGATCTCGCGCAGCTCGACCGGCAGGCTGGCCAGCGCGGCCTCGATCTCGACCCTCGTGTCGGGCGGGGCGGCCGACGGGCGCGGCGGCGGTGCCACCGACGCCAGCCGCGCCCGGCGTTGGCGAGACCGTAGCTCGTCGATGCCCGCGTTGCGGGCGATCTGGAAGACCCAGGTCGAGAACTTGGCCTCGAACGTGAACGTCGGCAGGCGCCGGTAGACGCGGAGGAAGGTCTCCTGGGTCACGTCCTCGGCCAGGCTGGCGTCGCCCAGCAGCCGCCGCAGGAACCGCCAGACGTGCTGCTGGTAAGCGCGGACCAGCTGTTCGAAGCCGGCCAGGTCGCCTGCCGCGGCCGCTCGGATGGTCGCCGGCTCCGGTTCCTCCACGCGCCGCTCCTGGTTCACCGGGGGTGCTCATGGTGCTGGGCGGAGCGCCGCCTGTCCATCGTCCCGCCAGACGAGGGGTCACAGTTGGATGTGCACGCGCTGGGGCTCGTCGTCCGCCGTGTCGTCGTCGGCGGCGTCGGCCTGCCGCACCACGATGCGCGTCTCCTGTGGGCGCCATCGCCACGCGAGGCACCAGACGACCAGCAGGACCCCGAGCCCCACCAGCCAGGCGACGACCTCGCCCGGCAGCCCGCCGGGCGGGTCGGCCCCGGCGCTCCCAGCCGGCGACTCTTCGGCCGACGCCCGCACCTTCACGGTCGCGGCCGTCGTCGCCGGCGCAACGTCGGGCTCGGTCGCCGCCGGGGCTGGCGCCGGGGCGATCGTCGGCGAGGGCCGGTAGCCGGCGCGGACCTCGGCGGCGGTCACGGTCCAGTCTTCGAGGTCGTCACCCTGGCCGGCGGGGTCGACCAGAAGCGCGTTGTCGTCGAGATAGCGAATGAGCGGTTCGTTCAGCGGCCAGTCCCGAACGACCGGCCACTGTGGGTCCACGCCGACGTTGACTGCCGAGTCCACGAGCCACCCGACGGTGGTCGTGCAGGGGTCGTTGCAGACCACGACCGTGTAGACGGCGGGTGCCAGTTCTTCGGGGAGCCGGAACGTGACGCCCACACGCAACGCGGGATACGACTCGGTCTTCTCCTCGACCAAGACCTCTCCCACCCGCAGGTCGGTGGGGTGGACGAAGGGCCACGGGATGTTGGCGGTTCGCATGTCGCGCTCGACGGCCGCGGGATCGACCCGCAGGTAGGCGTAGTACGGCCCGGGGGTCCGCCAGTCGGCGTCGGCTCCGTTCGTCACGTGAACAGCCGATGCCTCGGTGTACCCGACCAGCGTGACCTGCTGGCCGGGCTCGTAACGATCGCGATCCGGATCCATCCAGTCGCCGCCGCCGGCGCTCGCCGGCACGGGCGCCACCAGTGTCAGCGCCAACCCGGCGGCGGCCACCGCTGCTGCCCCCACCACCGCTCGAACGTGTCGCATGGCCAGCCTCCTCGCCGCTGTGTGATTGGACGAGTGACGGCCCCGTTTGGTTCGGCGCTACCCCGTGGTCGACGTGACCCGGTCGGCGGCGTTGAGGTCGACGTCGAGGTTGCCGTCCGAATCCACCGTGACCGGGTACATGGGCAGGCCCTCGCCGTCGGCGGGGAACTCCCGACCGTCGCACTCCTCAGTCACGTCCTCCGACGAGTCGAGCAGGCGGAACACTTCGTCCTCGGCGTCCCACTGGACGGTGCACTCACGCGACACGCCCGGCGGCCGGGCGGCGAACGCGAGCCAGCCCTCCTCGGGGTCGTCGCCCAAGTGCTGCAACACGATGTCGCGGTCGCCGCCAGCGAGGGCGGCGTAGGGAATCGGCCCGTTCTCGGCGACCTCTTCGGCGATGTCCTCAGCGTCGCCCGCCTCGAACGTGTCCGACCCCAGCCGCACGTCGACCGTCCCCCGGTTGGCGAGCACCGCCAACGCCGCGGCGACGCCGATCGCCACCAGCACGCCGGCACCGGCCACCAGCAGCGCCCGGCCCGCATGGCCCTGCGAGCGCGCCACGGGGCTCACGACCCACCCAGCAGGACGGACTTGGGGCCGGTCGGCGACATGCCCGTAGTATCGCTAGCCGGCATCGCGGACTTCGAACCCCGGCCCACCCCGCCATCGCGACCCAGATCACGCATCATCGGGAGGACACGCCCTTGGATCTGTACGAGTACCAAGGCAAGCAGTTCTTCGCTCGCTACGGCATCCCGGTGAGCCGGGGCGAGGCGGTCACCGCCGTCGACGACGCGGTGGCCGCAGCCGACCGCATCGGCTACCCGGTGGTGGTCAAGGCCCAGGTGCAGGTGGGGGGCCGCGGCAAGGCCGGTGGCATCAAGCTCGCAAACGACGCCGAGGAGGCCCGCACGCATGCCAGCAACATCCTCGGCATGGACATCAAGGGCCACACGGTCGAGATCCTGTGGATCGAGGCGGCCTCCGACATCGCCGAGGAGTACTACGCAAGCTTCACCCTCGACCGGTCCGCCAAGAAGCACCTCGGGATGCTGTCGGCACGGGGCGGGGTCGACATCGAGGCGGTGGCGGCCGAGGATCCCGACGCCATCGCCAAGGTCTGGGTCGACCCCGTCGACGGGCTCACCGAGGAGCAGGCCAAGGCCTGGGTCGCGGCCGCCAAGCTCAACCCCCGGGCGACCGACGGCGCCGTGGCCATCCTCCTCAAGCTCTACGACGCCTACGTCGAGGGCGACGCCGATCTGGTCGAGATCAACCCCCTGATTCTCGTCAACTCTGGCGGGCCCCGCACCGGCGAGGTCCACGCCCTCGACGCCAAGGTCACGCTCGACGGCAACTCCGAGTTCCGCCATCCCGACTACGAGCAGTACGACGCCACCCAGGTGCGCGACGAGCGCGAGCAGGCCGCCCACGACAAGGGCCTCCAGTACGTGGGACTCGACGGCTACGTCGGCGTCATCGCCAACGGCGCCGGTCTCGCCATGTCAACCGTCGACATCGTCAACCAGGTCGGCGGCGAGCCGGCCAACTTCCTCGACATCGGCGGTGGCGCCTCGGCCGAGGTGATGACCGGCGCCCTCGAGGTCATCAACAACGACCCCAACGTGCGCGCGATCTTCATCAACATCTTCGGCGGCATCACCAAGGGCGAGGAGGTGGCCAACGGCATCGTCGCCGCCCTGGGCCGAGTGGACATCGACCAGCCGATCGTGATCCGACTCGACGGCACCAACGCCGACCTGGGCCGCCAGATCCTCGAGCCCCATCTGTCCGACAAGCTGCAGATGCAGCCCACCATGGTCGACGCCGCCCGCACCGCGGTCGCCCTGGCCGGCGCAGCCCCGAAGTGAGGACCACCCCGAAGTGAGCGAACGAAGTGAGCGAACCATGAACGGGGTCTCTTCTCTGCGGCGAAGCCGCAGCGTGCTCATCGGGTCGCCGACGAAGGAGGCGACACGATGAGCATCTTCGTCGACGAGACGACCAAGGTGGTCTACCAGGGACTCACTGGCAGCCAGGGTCGCTTCTACGGCCTGCTCAACCGCGAGTACGGCACCCAGGTGGTGGCGGGCACGAATCCGAAGAAGGCGGGCACCGACGTCGAGGGCATCCCCATCTACGCCACCGTCGCCGACGCCGTCGAGGCCACGGGCGCGACCGTCAGCTGCATCTTCATCCCCGCTCCCGGGGTGCGCGGCGCCGTGATCGAGGCCGCCGAGGGCGGCGTGGGCTTCATCGTGTGCATCACCGAGGGCGTGCCGGCCCACGACGAGGCCTGGTTCTTCAACAAGCTCCGGCGGGACTTCCCCAACGTGCGGCTGCTCGGGCCCAACTGCCCCGGCGTCATCAGCCCCGGCAAGGCCAACATCGGCATCACCGCCGGACACATCGCCAAGGCGCCGGTGCCGGGCGAGGCCGCGGTCGGGATCGTCAGCCGCTCGGGGACGCTCACCTACCAGGCGCTCTACGAGCTGAAGCTCAACGACATCGGCGTGTCCACTTGCGTTGGCATCGGCGGCGACCCGGTGCCGGGGACGTCGTTCATCGACTGCCTCGAGGCCTTCGAGGCCGACCCCGACACCCGCGCCGTGATGATGATCGGCGAGATCGGCGGCTCGGCCGAGGAAGAGGCCGCCGAGTTCATCGCCTCCAAGATGACCAAGCCGGTCGTGTCCTACATCGCCGGTGTGACCGCACCGCCAGGCAAGAAGATGGGCCACGCCGGCGCCATCGTTTCCGGCGGCAAGGGCACGGCCCAGGCCAAGATGGACGCCCTGCGCGACGCCGGCGCCAAGGTCGGGCTCAACCCCACCGAGGCCGGCCAGGTCATGGTCGAGGTGGTCCGCGGCCTCGCCTAGGACGGCGGGGAGGGAGGCGGTGGTGGCGCCGGCAGCGCTGGTCGGTCCGGCCCCCGGACGGGCGGTACGGGCGGACCGGACGGGCCGGACGGGCCGGAGCCCGGCGGCGCGTACGGCGACGGTCCCGGCCACCGAGGCGTCGTGCCGGGACCGCCGAACACCGACGGCCCGGGCGTCATCTGCGGCGACTCGCCAGTCTGCATGTGCAGCAGCTGGGCGCCGACCGCGAGGGCCGCGCCCACGAGTAGCAGGGCGACGCCGATGCTGGTGGGGCTGGCGTCCTGCATGGCGTCGCCGATGACCAGGACGGCGCCCAGCGCCACCCCGCCCGCGCCGATGACCGTCGACGCCCGGCGGCCGCTGCGGGCGCCGAACCACGCCACCACGAGGCCAGCGATGACCGAGGCGACGCCGCCGCCCGCCGCCTCGATGCCGTCGCCGAGGAAGGCGATCCCGCTCGGCAGCGCGGCGAGGGCCGCCACGACGAACGGCGTTGCCGTCCCCGCGAACCCCCGGCGGTCGAGCAGCCAAGCCGCCGCCAGGTAGGCGGCCCCGAACAAGAGCAGGATGATCCCGATCGTCGTCGGGTTGGGCTCGTCGGGCTCGCCGTCGAGCGACTCGTCTCCGGCGAAGGGGTCGTCGCTCGGGAACGGCTCGTCGGCCGAGAACGGTGCGTCTTCGGCGAACGTCTCTTGATCGAACCCGGCGGAGAACGGCTCCTCGGTGAGCTGGATGGCCAGCAGCGCGACCGCCACCAGCCCGGCCCCGAGCAGCAGCGGCCGTCCCCTCGCCGGGCCCACGATGTACGAGACGAGCCACACCAGCGCCGACAGCGTCAGGATGCCCTCGGCCGACCACGGGGGCAGGCCGTCGTCGTCGAACGTCAGGAAGTAGAACAGCGGCGGTACCGCCAGCGCGATGGCGGTCACCCCGGCGCTCGCGGCCGGGCTCTCGTCGAACAGCCGCAGCAGCACGTAGCCGCCCGCCGCCACCGCCAGGCACAGGAGGATGCCCGGCAGTCGTGACCCGTCGCCGAAGCCCTCGTCGCCCACCTGGGCGTCGCCGGAGATCATCACGACTCCCACGATCGCGAGCGCGCAGCCGGCGCCGGCGAGCGAGATCCACAACCGTGGCTCCGCCCGCCGGCCGGCCCACGCCCCCAGTCGCGCCAGGAAGCCTGCCCCTGGGTCAGCCATCTGTCGCCCTTCCGCCGAGCGTGACCGACCGATCAGGATGGCGCCGGCGGCGGCGCGGGGCTCGCCAACGCCTCCTCGGACTCCTGGTTCTTGAGGAAGCCGCCGACGGCGAGCGCGAGTGCGGCGATAACTGCGATCCACAGGCCGTACTTGCGGTCGAGATCGATGTCGAACCGGTCGGCTGTGATGAGCAGGCGCAGAACGACCAGCACCGCCGCCAGCACGCCGGCGATCAGGTGGATCTGCGACCACGGGATCGGCGGCTTGGGCAACGAGGTGGTCGTGAAGTTGCTGATCGCGATCTGCGCCGCCATCACCGCCGCGAGGATGAACGGGATGATGCCTGTGAGGAAGTAGTCCCAGCCCTGTTCGCTGTAGCTCCCGACCCCCTCGACGTCGAACCCGTACCACGGCATGAACAGTGCGATCAGGAACAGGATCGCCGAAGCGCCGATCACCTTGTCGGCGGTGGAGAGCTTGTTGAGGTCCACGTTGGTAGCCGCCTCTTGTCTGCACGAATCGAACCGCCCGAGCGCGAGCGCGCGGCCCCTTGCCGGTCGGCCGTCGGGATGACCTCGGCCGCTAGCATCCGAACGATGCCCCCAGCCCGGATTGCCGTGCTCGCCTCGGGCAGCGGCACCCTACTGCACGCCATCGTCGGTGACGGCGTACCCGTTGCTCTGGTGGTGGCCGACCGCCCGTGCCGGGCGCTCGACATCGCCGCCGAGCACCGCATCACCACCGAGCTGGCCGAGCGCACCGAGTGGGGTGCGTCCTTCGACCGCGGGGCCTACACCGAGCGACTGGTCAAGGTGCTACGGGCCCACGACATCGACCTGGTGGTCATGGCCGGCTTCGGCACCGTGGTGCCGGCGCTGGCCGACGCCTACGCCGGCCGGGTGCTCAACAGCCACCCGGCGCTGCTGCCGGCGTTCAAGGGTTGGCACGCCGTGCGGGAGGCGCTGGCGGCCGGCGTCAAGGTGACCGGCACCACCATCCACATTGCCACGGCCGAGGTGGACGAGGGGCCGATCCTCGCCCAGGAGGCGGTCCCCGTGCTGCCGGGCGACACCGAGGAGACGCTGCACGAGCGCATCAAGCAGGTGGAGTGGCGCCTCTACCCGGCGACGATCCGCCGGTTCGTTGCAGAGACCTTCGGCGCCGAGGGCGGCGACGGCGGTGACAACGAACGGGAGGACGTGTGAGGGCTCTGCTCTCGGTGTACGACAAGGCCGGCATCGTCGAGCTGGCCCGGGGGCTGGCTGCGCTGGGCTGCGACCTCGTGTCGTCGGGTGGGACCGCCACCGCCCTGCGCGAGGCGGGCCTCGAGGTGACCGACACCGCCGAGATCACGGGCTTCCCCGCCATCCTCGGCCACCGGGTGGTGACGCTGCACCCCAAGGTGCATGGCGGCATCCTCGCCGACCGCAGCGACCCGTCCCACCAGGCCGACCTGGCGGCGCACGGCATCGAGCCGTTCGACCTCGTGGTCGTCAACCTCTACCCGTTCGGTGCCGACCCCTCGACGTTCGAGCACGGGGCAGCGCAGGCCGAGGAGCTGATCGACATCGGTGGCCCGGCGCTCATCCGTGCCGCGGCCAAGAACCACGCCCAGGTCGCGGTGGTGGTCGACCCGGCCGACTACGCGCCGGTCCTCGACGAGCTGCGCTCGGACGGGTCGCTGTCCGCCGCCACCCGGCGCAGCCTGGCCCGCCGCGCCTTCGCCCGCACCGCCACCTATGACGCCGCCATCGTGCGGTGGTTCGACGACACCGCGGCCGGCGCTGCGGGTGAGGCGGGATCAGCAGCGGACGCCGGCGAGCTGCCCGAATCGTTGCACCTGGCGTACCGCCGCGAGCCGTTGGCGCTGCGCTACGGCGAGAACCCCCACCAGCGGGCCGCGCTGTACCGCTCGCAGGTGACGGGGCCTTCGGGCGCCGAGCCCTGGTGGGCGGCGATGACCCAGCACGGCGGGATGGGGCTCAGCTACCTCAACCTCTACGACGCCGACGCGGCCTGGCTGCTGGCCCACGACCTGGCCGGCCGGTTCGGCCGGGCGGCGGCGGCGATCATCAAGCACGCCAACCCCTGCGGCGCCGCCGTCGCTCCCACGTTGGCCGACGCCTACCAGCACGCCTTCGAATGCGACGAGCGTTCGGCGTTCGGCGGGATCGTGGCGCTCAGCGAGCCGGTCGACGAGGCCACGGTGGAGCGGATGGTGGCGGCCGCGCAGGCCGACGTCGTCATCGCTCCCGGCTATGCACCCGGCGCCATCGAGGCGTTGCAGGCCAAGCGCAAGAACACGCGCATCCTGGAGGCGCCGGCGCCCGTCGCCGACGCTTGG
Organism: Acidimicrobiales bacterium; assembly: GCA_035641315.1. Classification (GTDB taxonomy): domain Bacteria; phylum Actinomycetota; class Acidimicrobiia; order Acidimicrobiales; family VFJN01; genus DASQUK01. Next base: position 11,544 of record DASQUK010000272.1, read on the forward strand.
CACCTGCGCCCCATCACGGGCGGCCTGCTGCTGCAGGACCCGCACCGTTTCGTGGCCGAGCGGTCCGACTGGCGGGTGGTGACGCAGCGCCAGCCCACCGAGGCGGAATGGGCCGACGCCGAGCTGGCGTGGCGGGTGTGCGGCTGGGTCCGGTCCAACGCCATCGTGCTGGCCAAGGACGGGACCGCCTGGGGTATCGGCGCCGGCCAGCAGAACCGGGTCGAGTCCGGCGAGCTGGCCGCGTCCAAGGCCGCGGGCCGGGCGGCGGGCGGGGCTTGCGCCAGCGACGCCTTCTACCCCTTCCCCGACGGCATCGAGGCTGCGGCCGCCGCGGGGGTGGCGGTGGTGATCCAACCCGGGGGATCGGTGCGCGACGAGCAGAACATCGCCCGCGCCGACGAGCTGGGTCTGGCCATGGTCTTCACCGGCGAGCGGCACTTCCTGCACTGACGACGGGTAATCCGCCGTTGGGGCCCACCGCGCCCACCAGGATCAACGATCGGGGGCAGATCGTCGGGCTCTACAGCGACAACGCCCCAACACCAAGGACCCGGACGCCATCGTCCACGGGTTCGTGCTCGACCGTCGCAAGGTCACCACCATCGACTTCCCGGGAGCGGCAGCGCCCGGCACCGTGGCCACCGACATCAACAACCGGAGCCAGATCGTCGGCTTCTACTACCGGAACCCCGATGCCGGCACCGGCCGGGCGAGGCGATCCTCAGGTGACCCGCCGCGCCGCGGGGAGATGCCGCTCGTGGGCGCCGCTCTCGACCAGCCGTCGTAGCCGGTCGAGGGCGTGCCACACGTCGACGAACCGGGTGGCGATGGGGGCCGGCCCGAGCCGCAACCGATCCGGCGCCCGGAAGTCGGGAACCACGCCCGCGACCTCGACGAGCGCTTGGGAGATCCGCCGGGCATCCGGGTGCGCGACTGCCACGTGCGATCCCCGCCGCTCGGCATCCCGGGGGCTGGCGAGCGTGAAGCCCAGGGGAGTCAGCCAGGCATCGGCAAGCTCGACGATCAGCGACGTGAGGGCCATGCCCTTGGCCCGCAGGCGCCCGATCCCGGCCTGCGCCAGCAGACCGACGCCGGCCTCCACGCACACCAGCCCTGGGACGGCCGGAGAACCGGTGAGCCAGGAGCCGATGCCGTCCACCGGCTGGTAGCCGGCCGCCATGGCGAACTGGTCGCGCTGGCCGAACCAGCCCCAGATCGGTTGGCGCAGGGCGCCCTGCAGCTCGCGGCGCACGTAGGTGAAGGCCGGGGCGCCGGGGCCAGCGTTGAGGTACTTGTACGTGCAGCCGACCGCGAGGTCGGCGCTCGAACGCTCGAGCTCGATCGGCACCGACCCGACCGAGTGGCACAGGTCCCACAGCACCAGCGCACCGTGCTCGTGGGCCAGCGCAGTGAGCCCCGCCATGTCCGCCAGCGCCCCCGATCCGTAGGCGACGTGCGACAGGCACAGCACGGCGGCGCCGTCCAGCGCGGCGGCGATGGCCTCGGGGTCGGGCCCGGCGACCGGGTCGCTCGCCACCTCGCGGTACTCCAGCCCGTGTTGAGCCGCCAGCCCCTCGAGGACGTAGCGGTCGGTGGGGAAGTTGTCGTCGTCGGTCACCACCGCCCGGGCACCGGGCCGGGCAGCGATCGCCGCCGATGCCGCCTTGTAGAGGTCGACGGTGGTGGCGTCGCCGACGACGACCTCCTCGGGCCGGGCGCCCAGGAGGTGCTCGGCCAAGGCGTCGCCCACCTGCATCGGCAGATCGATCCACGACTCCCAGGACCGCACGAGCCCGGTGGCCCACTCGTCGTCCATCAGCCGCAACAGGCGCCGGCGGACCGGATGCGTCAGCCGCCCCAGGGAGTTGCCGTCGAGGTAGAGCAGCTCGGGCTCGGCCACGATCGACTCGGCCACCAGCGGGGCGAGCGGGTCGGCTGCGTCGAGCGCCTCGGCCCGCCGACGGTCGGTGGGGTCCGCGGCCGCCACGAGCCCGGGCAGCTTCCTCAGGCGGACGCCGTGAGGACCAGCGGCTGGCCGTGGGTGACGACCACCGTGTGCTCGAACTGGGCGGAGAGGCTGCCGTCGGCGGTGCGGAGCGTCCAGCCGTCGTCTCCGTCGACGGCGTGGGTCGCGCCGGTGGACAGGAACGGCTCGATGGCGAGCACCAGCCCCTCCCACAGCACGGTGTTGTCGGACGGATCGTCGACGCTCGGCACGCTGGGTGGCTCGTGGAGGAAGCCGCCGACGCCGTGCCCGCACAGGTTGGCGATGACCCGGAGGCCGTGGCGGTGGGCCCGGCGCTGGACGGCCCGGCCGATGTGGCGCAATGGTCGGCCGGCACGGGCGGCGGCGGTGGCGTCGCGCTGCGCCAGCCGGGTGGCGTCGAGCAGGCGCCGGGCGACGGGCGACACCCGGCCCACGGCGGCGCTGGCGCCGGTGTCGGCCCAGTAGCCGTCGAGCTCGGCGGACACGTCCACGTTGACCAGGTCGCCCTCGCGCAGCCGGCGCCACGGCGACGGGATCCCATGCGCCGCCTCGTCGTTGACGCTGACGCAGGTGGCGGCCGGGAAGCCGACGGCGAGCTGGGGTGCCGAGCGGGCGCCGTGGGCCCGGAGCACGTCCCGGCCGATGGCATCGAGCTCGGCGGTCGTCACCCAGGGCGCGACCGCGGCGAGCATGGCGTCCCGGGCCTCGGCCACCGCCCGGCCCGCCCGCCGCAGCCCGTCCAGATCGCCGTCGCCGTCGATGGTCATGGGCCCGACGCTACCGGCGGGATCCCGAGCAACCCGAGGCAATGAGTTTCACCACGTCGAGCCCGAGGTCATGAGTTTCAGATCTGAGACCCATTGCCTCAACCCCGGCCGGGTGAAACCCATTGCCTCGGGGACTACTCCCACCGGCGGGCACAATGGCGGTGATGACCGCGCAGCTGCTCGCCGGGGCCCCGGTGGCCGAAGCCGTGCTCGCCGACGTCACCAAGCGGGTCGAGGCGCTGGCCGACCGGGGCAAGACCGTGGGGCTCGGGACGATCCTGGTAGGCGATGACGCCGCCTCCGCCGGCTACGTCCGCAAGAAGCACGAGACGTCCGAGCAGGTCGGCGTGCAGAGCCACCACATCGACGTCCCCGGCGACGCCACCCAGGCCGATCTCATGGCCGCCGTCGAGCGGTTCAACACCGACCCGGCCGTCGATGCCTACCTGATCCAGCATCCGGTGCCGCCGCAGTTCGACTTCAACGCCGCCGTGGGGGCCATCGATCCGGCCAAGGACGGCGACGGCCTCCACCCGGTCAACCTCGGCAAGCTGGTCCTGCAGGAGGACGGGCCGGTGCCGGCCACGCCGGCGGGCATCCGCGAGATGTTCGTGCACTACGGCATCGACATATCCGGCAAGCACGTGGTGGTGTGCGGGCGGGGCCCCACCCTGGGACGGCCCCTGGCGCTGCTGCTCACGCTCAAGCAGCCGGGCGCCAACGCCGCCGTCACCGTGGTGCACAGCGGCGTTCCCGACCTCGCCGAGTACACCCGTCGGGCCGACATCGTGGTGGCGGCCGTGGGTGTGCCGTCGTTCGTGACGCCCGACATGGTCCGCCCCGGGGCCGTTGTCGTGAGCGGGGGGATCAGCTGGGAGGGCCGCCGGCTGCTCCCCGACGTCGACGAGTCGGTGGCCGAGGTGGCGTCGTGGATCACCCCCCGCCTGGGCGGCGTCGGTCCCACCACCATCGCCATGCTGCTGCGCAACACCGTCGAGGCGGCCGAGCGGACGGTCGGGGCGGCCAAGGGCTAGGCTCGTGCGGACTCGGGCCGACATGGGTGGTGCTGCTGCATCCGGCCTGGACGCACATCCGACGCATCGAGGGAGTTGACCCATGGCTTCCGCGCCCGAGGACCACAGCAAGATCGTCGATCTGCTGGCCACCGGTCGCACGCTCAGCTTCGAGTTCTTCCCGCCCAAGAACGACGAGGCGGAGCGGCAGCTCGAGAAGTCCATCCACGAGCTGGCGCCGTTGCGGCCGTCGTTCGTGTCCGTCACCTACGGGGCGGGGGGATCGACCCGCGACCGCACCCGCGACATCGTCCTCCAGGTGAACCGCGAGCAGGCGTTCCCGGCCATGGCCCACCTCACCTGCGTGGGCCATGGCCGCAGCCAGGTCGTCGACCTGCTGGACGAGTACGCGGCCGGCGGCGTCCACAACATCCTGGCCCTGGCCGGCGACCCGCCCGCCGACGGAAGCGACCCGGGCGGCGACTTCACGTACGCCCTCGAGCTGGTGGAGCTGGTGCGGGCGCACCCCGGTGGCTTCTCGGTCGGCGTGGCGGCGCACCCGGAGCTGCATCCCCGGTCGGACGGGGACCGGGCCCGCGACCGCCGCAACCTGGCGGCCAAGCTGGCGGCCGCCGACTTCGGCATCACGCAGTTCTTCTTCGAGCTGGACGACTACCTGCACATGGTGGACGAGCTGGCAGACCTCGGCTGCACGACGCCGGTCCTGCCGGGCGTCATGCCGCCGGGCGTCGCACCACTCAGCGGGCTGATACGGATGGCCAAGATGAACGGGTCGGTGGTGCCGCCGGAGCTCGTCGCCCGGCTCGAGGCGGTCGGCGACGACGTCGACGCCCGCCGGACCATCGCCGTCGACGTCGCCACCGACCTGTGCCGCCGCCTGCTCGACGCCGGCGCCCCGGGCCTGCACCTCTACGCGCTGAACCGGTCCGAGGCGGTGCTGCGCATCGTCGACAACCTGGGCCTGGTGTCCGCTTGATTGTCACACCGGCTTCCTAAGGTGGCCGGCATGAGCGAGCGTCCCGGAGGGCGAGAGAGCGAGCGTGGCCCGAGCGGCCCGCTGCGAAGCAGCAAGAGCGGGAAGCAATGAACGAGAGCGGGTTGCGGGTGGCAGAACGTGGGGGCCGCAAGCGGGCGGCGACGGCTACGTCGTCGTTCGGTGTCGGGCGCCGCGAGGCACACGACTCGACCGCGTTCTACGCCCGGTTCACGGCCCCGGCGCTGTCCGACGACGCCGTGGTCAACCCGCCCGGGGTGGTCGACCAGATCTACGTGGGCGACAGCCGCTCGATGGATCGGGTGCAGCCGGCGTCGGTGGCGCTGGTCGTCACCTCGCCGCCCTACTTCGCCGGCAAGCAGTACGAGGAGGAGCTGGGCAAGCAGGGCATCCCCGCCTCCTATGCCGAGTACCTCGGGCTGCTGGAAGGCGTGTTCGCCGAGTGCGTGCGCAAGCTCGAGCCCGGGGGGCGCATCGCCGTCAACGTGGCCAATCTCGGGCGCAAGCCCTACCGGTCGCTGTCGGCCGACGTCATCGGCATCCTGCAGGACCGTCTCGGCCTGCTGCTGCGCGGCGAGATCATCTGGCGCAAGGCCCGGGGGGCGGGGGGCAACTGTGCATGGGGTTCGTTCCGCAGCCCGTCCAACCCGGTGCTGCGCGACCTCACCGAGCGGGTGGTGGTGGCCTCCAAGGGCCGGTTCGACCGGGCGATCGACCGGTCGCAGCGGGCCGCCGAGCGCCTGCCGCACGTGGCCACCCCGTCGGCCGACGAGTTCATGGAGGCCACGCTCGACGTCTGGGAGCTCGCGCCCGAGAGGGCCCGCCGGGTCGGCCATCCGGCACCGTTCCCGGTCGAGTTGCCGCAGCGGCTGATCGAGCTCTACACGTGGCGGGGCGACGTGGTGCTCGATCCGTTCATGGGGGTGGGGGCGGCGGCGGTGGCGGCGGTGCGCACGGGCCGCCGCTACCTCGGCTACGACACCGACGAGGGGTACGTCGAGGTGGCCCGGCGGCGGGCGGCCGAGGAGCTCGAACGGGTGATAGGCGGTGGCGGGCCCCCGGAGCCGGCCGGGGACAAGGCGGTGGCGGCGGCGGCCGAGCTGCTGCGGAAGGGAGGCTTCGCGGTCGAGGAGGCGACACGGCGCAAGGTGGGCGGGGTCGACGTGACGTTGCTGGCTACCGACGGCGCCGGTCGGGAGTGGCTGGTCGACGTGGTGGGAGGGTTCACGGTGGGCCGCCCTGGCCTGCGTCACACCGACGTGCTCGAGCGCGCGCTGGGCCGGGCGGCGCGGCTATCGGGGTTCGGGGCACGCGCCCTGTTGGTGATGGCCACCGACCTGCCCGGCCGGCGCTCGGCGGGGGCGGCCGCTCTGGCCGAGGCCCGGGGCCGGGTGTTCGTCGACGTCCTGCCGGTCGAGTCGGTGACGCCCACGGTCGAGCGGTTGCGGGCCTACGCGGAGGGCCGGTGGTCGCAGCCGATCGGCGAGCTGTTGGTCCCCGACTGAAGCGGCACCCGACGCCGTGCCCGCCGATCGCACCGAGATCACCGAGATCGTCACCGGTCTGGCTGCCTTCGGAGCCGGTGACCTCGCGACGGCGCTGGCCGACCCACCCACCGGCTTCGGCGGCGTCGGCCCCGAGCGCTGGGAGCGCCTGCGAGTGCTGCACCGGGAGGGCCGGCACCGCGCCGAGTTCGCGGCGGCGTGGGCCAACGGCCGTGCCTTCCTCGACGCCCGCGACGGCCTGCGGGGGCGTCCACCCGAGGTCGTCGAGTGGAAGGGCCCGCACCGCCCGCCCGGTGCCGACCCCGTGCCCGCCGACCTGCGCATCGACCACGTCTACCTGGTCAGCTGCAAGTACAACTCCCGCATCACGCTCAACGCCTCGCCGCGGCTGATCTTCGGTAGTGCCAACGGTGCCGATGGCTCCGCCGAGGCCTCCACTGACTGGTTCGCCGAGGTCGCACCGCGGGAGGCGCAACAGCTGTATGACGTCGTGCGGTTCGAGACGGGGCTGGTCGGGGCCCTGCCGGCCCGGCTCGACGCCCTGTCCCCCGGCCAGCGTCGCGAGCTGGCGCACGCACTCGGCCGGGGCGCTTGGACGTCGCCGGCCGCCGCCGAGGCGTACACCGCGCTGTCGGCGGTGGTGGCCGAGGCGTCCGCCAGGCGATGGCGGGCCCGCCTGCGCAGCGAGCGGGTACGGGAAGCCACGTTGTGGCGCTTCCTGCGGGTGGCGGCGGCCACCTACTTCGTGCTCGGCGCCGAGGGCGATCGGATGGTGCGCCTGCGGGTGGGCAGCCCCTGGGACTGGCGCCAGGCCTTCCGCTTGCGGCGGTTCGAGGTCGAGGCGGTGGTATCCCGGCAGCCGGTGGTGGGTTGGACGGCGACCGTCGACGACCTGGCCGCCGGAGCCTCACGCACGATCGCTGGACACGTCGAGGTGCGCTGGAGCCACGGCCGCTTCGCCCAACCCCCCGAGGCCAAGGTGTACCTCGACACCCCCCACCATCTCGTGGCCGGCTACTGGCCCCTGCGATGACGGTCGCCGAGGAGGTCGAGGACCTGAAGCCGGGCCCCTGGTGGCGGGTCCTCCACAGCGTGGGGGCGCTGGCGGCGGTGCTCGCCGTCTACTACGCCCTGCCGGTGGGGGAGGACCGGTCCAGTCACGCCCAGGCGTTCGCCGTCGCGGTGCTGGTCGTCGGCAGCGCCGTGCTGGGTTGGCTGATCGCGCGGCAGGTCCGCCGCCAGGTCGTGGCCCGCGACGACCAAGGCGTCCGCATCCAGAGCGTGCTGACGCTCCTGTACGTCGTGGTCGCCGTCTTCGCCCTCGGTTACTTCATGCTCGCCCGCGCCGACGGCGACCAGTTCAGCGGCCTCGACACGAAGACCGACTCCCTCTATTTCACGATGACCACCCTCGCCACCGTGGGCTTCGGCGACGTCCACGCGACCGGCCAGTTGGCCCGCGGGCTGGTCACCCTGCAGATCGCGTTCGATCTGGTGTTCGTCGCCGCGCTGGCCTCGGTGGTCGGCGGGGAGATCCGACGGCGCGCCGAGGCGGTGCGGGATGCCGGTCAGCAATCGCCGCCCTGACGCCGGCCCCGGTGCCTCGTGGAGCGGAAGTGGTTGCCTGGCAACCACTGCGCCGCCAGGAGCGGCGGCATCGCCGGGGTGGGCCCCGTCAGGCCAGGCTCATCGCCTGGTTGAGGTTCGTGTCGAGGGCGTCGAGGAACTCGTCGGTGGTGAGCCACGGGGTGTCCCCGCCCACCAGCAGGGCCAGGTCCTTGGTCATCTGGCCGCTCTCGACGGTCTTCACGCAGACGTCCTCGAGCGTGGTGGCGAAGCGCGCCACCTCCGGCGTCCCGTCGAGCTTGGCCCGGAACTCGAGCCCCCGGGTCCAGGCGAAGATCGAGGCGATGGGGTTGGTCGAGGTCTTCTCGCCCTTCTGCCACTGCCTGTAGTGCCGGGTGACGGTGCCGTGGGCGGCCTCGGCCTCGCACGTCTTGCCGTCGGGGGTGAGCAGGACCGAGGTCATGAGCCCCAGCGAGCCGAAGCCCTGGGCCACCACGTCGGACTGCACGTCGCCGTCGTAGTTCTTGCACGCCCAGACGTAGCCGCCCTCCCACTTCATCACCTGGGCGACCATGTCGTCGATGAGCCGGTGCTCGTAGGTCAGCCCCGCAGCCTCGAACTCCGAGCGGAACTCAGCGTCGAACACCTCCTGGAACAGGTCCTTGAAGCGCCCGTCGTAGGCCTTGAGGATCGTGTTCTTGGTGGACAGGTACACCGGGTACTTGCGTTCGAGCCCGTAGCGGAACGACGCCCGGGCGAAGTCCCGGATCGAGTCGTCGAAGTTGTACATGCCCATGGCGATGCCGCCGCTCGGGTACCGGGCGACCTCGAACTCGATGGGCTCGCCGCCGTCCGACGGCGTGTAGCTGATCGTGAGCGTCCCGGGCCCGGGGACCACGAAGTCGGTGGCCTTGTACTGATCGCCGTGGGCGTGACGGCCGATGACGATGGGCTTGGTCCAGCCGGGCACCAGGCGGGGCACGTTGGCGCAGATGATCGGCTCCCGGAAGACGACGCCGCCGAGGATGTTGCGGATGGTGCCGTTGGGCGAGCGCCACATCTTCTTGAGCCCGAACTCCTCGACCCGGGCCTCGTCGGGCGTGATGGTGGCGCACTTGACGCCCACGCCGTGCTGCTTGATGGCGTTGGCGGCGTCGACGGTGATCTGGTCGTCGGTGTCGTCGCGCTTCTGGATCGACAGGTCGTGGTACAGCAGCTCGATGTCGAGGTAGGGCAGGATCAGCTTGTCCTTGATGAACTGCCAGATGACCCGCGTCATCTCGTCGCCGTCGAGCTCGACGACGGGGTTGGCGACCTTGATCTTGGACATGGGGCCTCTCCAGCGCGTGCGACGGGCACTTGTATTGGACTTGTAGAGGTTAGCCAGCCCGGGGTGGCAGCCGCACGGGCGGACCTGATGAGGCAGGCTAGGACGACATGAGCGGCGTCGGCGCGGGCTGCGGCGGGGACCACCGGTGACCGCTCCGCGCATCGTCGGCCCCTACCGCCTGCTCGAACCCCTGGGGCGGGGCGGGATGGGCGAGGTGTGGCTGGCCGAGGATCCCACCGGTGCGTCCGGTGGCGCTCCCCGCAGGGTGGCGGTGAAGCTGCTCGACGCCCACGCCTCCGGCGTCGCCCCCGAGGTGCGGTCCCGCTTCGAGCGGGAGGTGGCGGCGCTGCGCCGGGTCGACAGCCCGTTCGTCGCGGCGCTGCTCGACGCCGACCTCGGCGCCGGCGTTCCCTGGCTGGCCTCGGTCTACGTGGCCGGGCCGACGCTGGCCGAGCACGTCGCTCGCCACGGTCCTCTTGCCGATGCCCCGCTGCGGGCCCTGGGGGTGGCGCTTGCCGAGGCGCTGGCGGCGATCCACGCGGCCGGGGTCGTCCACCGCGACCTCACCCCCCGCAACGTGGTGCTGGGGCCCGACGGTCCCCGGCTGGTCGACTTCGGCATCGCCTGGTTCCCCGGGGCGGTCCCCGTCACGGCTGCCGGCTCGTCGGTGGGGACGCCGGCATGGATGGCCCCCGAGCGCATGGGTTCGGGCGAGGTCACCGCGGCCAGCGACGTGTGGTCGTGGGGCGCGGTGATGGCCTACGCGGCGGTGGGGCGACCGCTGGCGCCGCCGTCGCCTCCCGCGCCGGGGGACACGACCGGTCCCGGATCGGCCGGGACCGGTGACCTCGACGGGTTGCCGGGTTGGCTGGCGCCGTGGGTGCGGGCGGCGATGACGCCCGATCCGGCGAGCCGTCCCACGGCTGTCGAGCTGCGCGCTGGAATCGCCGGCGCCACCGGAGGCGGAGTGACCGCCGTCGACCCGTCCGCGGCTGCCCAGGTGACGACCGAAGCAGGCACGACCGCCGTCGGAGGGGCCGGGGCCACGGTCACGGCGGCGGCCACGAGGCGGTTCGGCCTCGCCGACCGGGGCCGCGCCGGGTGGCTCGGCGATCGCCGGTTGGCATGGTGGGGGTCGGCGGCGGGCATCCTGGCCCTGGCGGCAGCGCTCGGGGCGATCACGGGGCTGCTGGCCGCGCTGATCCTGGCGACCGTGCTCGTGCTGGTCGCCGTCGCCCTGCAGTTCCGGCGGGCGAGCCTGCCGGATGGCGCCCGGCCCATCCCGCCGACCTGGGCGGTCACGCTGGCTGCGCCCGTGGTGCTCGGCGTGGCCCTGGTGCAGGCCCTGGGCCCACTCCCGGGCGGCATCGTGCTGGTCGTGCTTCTGGTCGTGTTCGTGGTGGTGTTCGGCGACATCGTCACATAGGCCGGGGCGTCGCCGAGCCGTGGGGTCCCCGCCTTCGGCCATCGCGGCCATTACGTTTCCAGCGTCGCCCGAGGCTACGACCGCCGTAGGAGGTACCCACCCGGGGAGAACCGCCGTGGCTTCACGATCGGGAATCGCAGTCTTGGTCCTGTTTGGCATCGCCGCGGTGGCGGCGGCCGACTCCAGTTGCGGCGCGGGCAACGGCACCGATGCCGACGCCGACTTCGACCTGGACTTCGGCGACGACGACGGCCTGGCGACGTGCGACGGTGTTGTCGTCGTCCGGACGGCATCGGGAACGGCCGCCGTGCCGGGGGATACCTCGTTTTTCGACTCCGACGAGTCCCCCAACTGCGATCTGCGGGAAGGAGGCGGCGGCGACGACGAGGCGATCGAGGTGCTGCAGCATTCCCTCGTCCGCTGTAACGGGCAGAACATCGCCGTGGACGGCGAGTACGGCTCGGGCACCGTCCGCGCGGTGACGAACGTCCAGCGGGAGCACGGGATCGCCGCGGACGGGGCCTACGGCCCGGCCACGCTCCAGGTCATGGGCTGGCCCGGATCGGGCGGGTCCGGCTGCGTGACCGGCGTGACGTCCGCCGCCGACGTGGTGGACGAGGAGTTCTGACCGCGCCGCGGCGGCCGGGTGGCCGCTGCAGCTCGCCTTGCGGCCTGACCACCCGGGCGGAACCATGCGCCCGTGCCCCGGGTGCCGATCGACGATCCCGGCGATCCGCTCATCGCCAGCTTCGTCGGCCTGCGCGACCGCGAGCTGGCCCGCCGGGTGCCCGCCGGTGAGGCGGGGGTCTTCATCGCGGAAGGCGACATCGTGGCCGAGCGGGCCATCCGCGCCGGTTACCGGCTCCGGGCGGTGCTCGTCGATGCGACCCGCCCCGATTCGCTGCCGCCCGGCGTCGCCGCCGAGGTGCCCGTCTACGCCGCCAGCCCGCCGGTGCTCGAGCGCATCACCGGCCTCGGCGTCCACCGCGGCATGCTCGCTTGCTTCGACCGCCGCCCGCCCCCTCCGGCGGCGGAGGTACTGGCCGGCGCTCGCCGGGTGGTGGTGCTCGAACGGGTGAGCAACCCCACCAACCTCGGCGTGATCCTGCGGTCGGCCGCCGGCCTGGGCATGGACGCGGTGCTGCTCGATCCGACCTGCAGCGACCCGCTCTACCGCCGGACGTCGCGGGTGGCGATGGGCGAGGGCTACGCCTTTGCCTGGGCCTGGATTCCCCGCCTGCCGGGCGCCCTCGACCTTCTGCGGTCGCACGGCTTCCGGCTGGTGGCCCTGACGCCCGAGCGGCCAGCGGCGCCGATCGACGGGCTGGGGCTCGACGCCGAGGCGAGGGTGGCGCTGCTGTTCGGGGCGGAGGGCCCGGGGTTGTCGCCGGAGACGTTGGCCGCGGCCGACGTCCGGGCCGGCATCCCGATGCGGGCCGGCGTCGACTCTCTGAACGTCGGCGTGGCTGCCGGCATCGCCTTCTGGGTGTTGGGGCGCACCTGACGGGCCGGGGGGCGGGTGTCCTCCCTGACCGGAGGCCACTGGACCCGCAGCCCCGCGGGAAGCCCCATTGACCGGCCGGTCAGGTTCGGCGCTAGCGTCAGGGACGACGCTCCACCGAGGGGGTACCGCCGTGCAGGTCCACGACAAGCTCTACATCGACGGCGCCTGGGTGCCGTCCACCGGGTCCGACACCATCGACGTCTTCGACTCGACCAACGGCGAGGTCATCGCCCGGATCCCGGCGGGCACCCCCGCCGACGTCGATGTCGCCGCCACCGCCGCCCACGCCGCGTTCGAGACGTGGTCCCAGATCACGCCGGAGGAGCGGGCCAAGTACTGCAGCCGCATCGCCGAGGGCCTCGGCGCCCGCATGGACGAGATCGCTACGGTGATCACCCGCGAGGCGGGGATGCCGAAGTGGCTGAGCACGCTGGTGCAGGCGGGACTGCCCATCAACTCGTTCAACACCGCGGCGCAGCTGGCCGAGAGCTACGAGTACGAGACGCGCGTGGGCAACAGCCTGGTCGTGCGCGAGCCCGTCGGCGTGGTGGGTGCCATCACGCCGTGGAACTACCCGCTGCACCAGATCGCCGCCAAGGTTGCCTACGCCATGGCCGCCGGCTGCACGGTGGTGCTAAAGCCCAGCGAGGTGGCGCCGCTCGACGCCTTCATCCTGGCCGAGGTGATCCACGACGCCGGGCTGCCCGCCGGCGTGTTCAACTTGGTGACGGGCACCGGCCCGGTCGTGGGCGAGGCCATCGCCGCCCACCCGCACGTGGACATGGTGTCGTTCACCGGATCGACCCGGGCCGGAAAGCGGGTGGCGGAGGTGGCGGCCCAGTCGCTCAAGCGGGTGGCGCTCGAGCTGGGCGGCAAGTCGGCCAACGTGCTGCTCGACGACCTCGACGACGAGGTGTTCGAGAAGGCCGTCCGCGACGGCGTGGGCAAGTGCTACCTCAACCAGGGGCAGACCTGCACCGCGCTGACCCGCATGCTGGTGCCGGCCGACCGGCTGGCCGATGCCGAGCGCATCGCCGTCGAGGAGGTCGAGACCAAGTACCAGCCGGCCGATCCCTTCGCCGACGGCGCCCGTCTGGGACCGCTGTCGAGCCAGGCGCAGGTCGAGCGGGTGACCGGCTACATCCAGAAGGGCATCGACGAGGGCGCCAAGCTGGTGACCGGCGGGCCCGGGCGGCCCGAGGGCTTCGAGCAGGGCTACTACGTGCGGCCGACGGTGTTCTCCGAGGTGAGCAACGACATGACCGTCGCCCAGGAGGAGATCTTCGGGCCCGTGCTGTCGATCATCGCCTACGAGGACGAGGACCACGCCGCCCGCATCGCCAACGACTCGCCCTACGGCCTGTCGGGCGGGGTGTGGAGCGCCGATGCGCAGCGGGCCCAGGCCTTCGCCCGGCGGATCCGCACCGGCCAGATCGAGGTGAACGGCGGCGCCTTCAACGCCAGCGCCCCGTTCGGCGGCTTCAAGCAGAGCGGCTATGGCCGCGAGTATGGGCAGCACGGCTTCGAGGAGTTCCTCGAGACCAAGTCGATGCAGCTCTAGGTTTCGGCGGACGCCCACCACCGGCAGGGAGCGCCCACGGGCGCTCCCTCGCCGCGTTCTTGCGTTCTGTCAGCGCTCACGCGCAATGGGAACGGTGAGGTCTGACAGAACGGTGGGGTCCGGCCTAGGGTCGGCGGCATGAAGGATCCCGTGCGTGTCGCCGTCACCGGGGCGGCCGGCCAGATCGGCTACGCCCTCCTGTTCCGCATCGCCAGCGGCCAGATGCTGGGCGACGACCAGCCCGTGATCCTGCAGCTGCTGGAGATCCCCCAGGCGTTCGCGGCCCTCGAGGGCGTGTGCATGGAGCTCGACGACTGCGCCTTCCCGCTGCTGGCCGACGTGGTGGGCACCGACGACGCCGGCCGGGCGTTCGACGGCGTGAACTACGCCCTGCTGGTCGGCGCCATGCCCCGCAAGGAGGGCATGGAGCGTGCCGACTTGCTGTCGGCCAACGGCGCCATCTTCACCACGCAGGGCAGAGCGATCGCCGACAACGCCGCCGACGACGTGCGGGTGCTGGTGGTCGGCAATCCCGCCAACACGAACGCGCTGATCGCCATGAGCAACGCGCCCGACGTGCCCCGCGAGCGGTTCTCGGCCATGACACGGCTCGACCACAACCGGGCCAAGGCCCAGCTCGCCGCCAAGGCCGGCGCCGCCGTGGCCGACGTCAGCAAGATGACGATCTGGGGTAACCACTCGGCAACCCAGTATCCCGACGTGTTCCACGCCGAGGTCGCGGGCAAGCCCGCTTTCGAGGCGATCGGCAGCGACCGGGGCTGGCTGGAGCACGAGTTCATCCCCACGGTCCAGCAGCGGGGCGCAGCGGTCATCAAGGCCCGCGGCCTGTCCTCGGCCGCCTCGGCCGCCAACGCCGCCATCGAGCACGTGCGCGACTGGGCCCGCGGCACGCCCTCGGGCGACTGGGTGTCTATGGCGGTGCCGTCGGACGGCACCTACGGCGTGCCCGAGGGCCTGATCTGCGGCTTCCCGTGCACCACGGCCAACGGTGACTACCAGATCGTGCCAGGACTCGACCTCGACGAGTTCAGCCGCGGCCGCATCGATACCTCGGTTGCCGAGCTGGCCAGCGAGCGCGACGCCGTGGTCGAGCTCGGCCTGATCTGAGCGCCGAGGCGCGAGGCGACCCCAGCCCTACTTGAGGAAGCGGCTGGTGGTGTTGTCCGCCAGCACCTTCCCGCCGGTCTGGCACGTCGGGCAGTAGTTCACGGTGTAGCTGCGGTACTCGACCGCCCGCACGGTGTCGCCGCACACCGGGCACGCCTCGCCGGTCCGGTGATGGACCCGGCCCGGCCGCTCGGCCGACGACGACATGTCGTCGCGGGTGCGCTCGTAGTCGAGCGACTCGTCGATGCACTCGCCGATCGCCACGTGAAGCCGCTCGATCTCGTCCGGCGTCAGCTTGGCGGTGCCGGCGAACGGCGACAGCTTGGCCCGGTGGCAGATC
The DNA here is from genome assembly GCA_035641315.1 of Acidimicrobiales bacterium. GTDB lineage: Bacteria > Actinomycetota > Acidimicrobiia > Acidimicrobiales > VFJN01 > DASQUK01. Next base: position 26,686 of record DASQUK010000272.1, read on the forward strand.
TCGTTGGCGAGGCGCCGACCGATTCCCGCCACGATCCGCTGGTCGCGCAGCCACCCGTGCAGGCGCATCGAGTTCTCGGCCAAGAGCCGGGCCAGCGTTGGCAGATCGAGGACGTGGGCCTCGGGCCCGAGCGTGTCCAGCGGCGGTTGGGTCGAAGGGTCGCCCGCCACCACCCACACGCCGGCCTTGCGCTCGGTGCCGGCCTCGGTGAGCAGCAGCGCCCGGCCGTCGGCGAAGCGCCAGCGCCCCTGGCCTCCCCGCGGCCGGGCCGCTTGCTTCTCGTCGATCCGCAGCCGCCCGCCCTGCATCAGGTGGACCACGAACGTGCACGGCTCGAAGTGCAGCAGCAGGTGCTTGCCCCTCCGCCCGACCGAGGCGAGCTCGTGCCCGTGGGCGGCCTCGGGGCCCGGTGTCGCCGTCTTCAGCACGGTGAAGGCCAGCGGGGTGAAGCGCTGGAGCACCGCGCCCCCGAACGCCTCGGTCAGGCGCTCGGCATGGGCCTGGAGCTCGGGCATCTCGGGCACGGCGTACGAACTCTACGCGTAGGTCGTCTCGGAGCGGACTCCGGCGAGCGCGTCGTCCAGCGTGGACAGGGCCTTCTGGTGGTGGATGAGCAGCGACAGGTCACCCCCCACCCGCAGGCGTCCCTCGACGAACGCCCGCTGGGCCCCCAGCTCTCCGCGGGCAATCCGGGCCGCGGTGTCGTAGGCCGCGGTGAAGCGCAGATCGAACCGGTCGGCGCCGCCCTCCAGCAGCTCGACCCGGCCGCCGTCGATGGCGATGTGCCAGCAGATCGTGCCGCCCGGCGCCCCGGTGGCGACCGGCGCCCCGGTGGCGACGTACTCGATGGTGAGCCGGATGCCAGCGGTGCCGACGCGCAACTCGTCGCTGTCGGCGATCGCGCGGCGCGCCGCATCCATCCAGGCGGGGCTCAGGTAGCGCACGCCGCGGACGCTACCGCCCCTCTATCTGGACGTCGTGGGTGTCAGCGGCGCGAGCGGGAGACGAAGTGGCGCAGAGCTCGCCGGTGCCGGTGCTGCCGGCCGGCCCGTACCAGGACGGCGTCGTGACGCAGCTGGCGGGCTCGCTCGTCCGCCAGGAAGGGAATCGTGGGATCCATCACCGTGTCCTCTGTGTTCGGCCTTTGTAACTACTGTCTGAGTTTTGATGGTGTCACTGTAGCGGAAACCGGTGTCAGTTGTACAGTGGTTTCATGATCTCCGCCGCCAAGGGCAACAACGCCGCCGACGTCGAGCTGGTGAGATCGTTCGCCAACACGGTGGACGTCGAGGACGGCATCGACCGGTTGGCGTCGATCGAGGAGTTCCGCGACTGGCTCGGTGACCACGGCCTCCTCGGCCCGGACCAGCGGGTCGGCCTCGACGAGCTCGCGCTGGCCCGCGACCTGCGCCACGCCCTCCGGGCCGAGATGGCGTCGCACCACGATGACAGCCCCGATCCCGAGGCCCGGGCCACCCTCGACCGCCTCGCAACGGCCCTGCCCGTCCGCATCGTGCCGTCGACCGGCAACCTCGAGCCCGTCGACGGCGGTCCCCGCGGCGCCCTCACCCGGGTGCTGGCGTCGACGCACAACCTCGTACGCGCCGGCGTCTGGGAGCGCCTCAAGATCTGCCCGGACGACGACTGCGCCTGGGCGTTCTACGACGAGTCCCGCAACCGCTCGCGCCGCTGGTGCTCCATGAAGGTCTGCGGCAACCGCCAGAAGGTCCGCGCCTACCGGACCCGGGAGGCTCGGGAGGCTCGGGAGGGCACCACCCCGGGCGGCTAGACAAGCCGGGTGACCGACCTCGTCCCCGCCGGGTTGACCCCCGCCGACGAGTCGTACCACCCGCCCGGCGTCGACGACTGGTGGGGCGAGTCGTGGTACTTCGACTTCGCCAGCCGCGACGCGACACTCGGCGGCTACGTCCGCCTCGGGCTCTATCCCAACCAGCGGGTCGCCTGGTACTGGGCGTGCCTGGTGGGGGAGGGACGGCGGCTGGTCACCGTCGTCGACCACGACATCCGCCCACCCCGGCCGCCGTCGCTGGAGATCCGGGCCGAGGGGCTGTGGGCCGACCACAACATCGAGACGCCGTTCGACCACATCTCGCTCGGATGCGAGGCGTTCGCGCTGGGGGTCGACGATCCCTCCGCCATGTACCAGGCCCACGGCTCGCCGGTCGGCGACCGGGTGCCGTTCGGGCTCGACCTGGAGTGGGAGACCGACGGCCGCGCCTACGTCTACCCGCCCGGCACGACCCGCTACGAGCTGCCGTGCCGGGTCCACGGCGAGGTGCTGGTGGGCGACGAGCGGATCGAGCTGGACGCCATCGGCGAGCGCGACCACTCGTGGGGCGCCCGGGACTGGTGGACCGTCGGCTGGACCTGGTCGGCCGGCTGGCTGGACGATGGCACCCGCTTCCACGGCACCACGGTCCGGCTCGGCGACGACGTCGTGCCCTACCACCCTGGGTTCGTCCAGCCCCCCGACGGACTGCTGCGGGGCGTCGAACACACCGCCGCCAGCCACGTGCCCGGCGACCATGGGTTCCCCACGTCGGCCACGGCCAGCTACGACGACCTGCGCCTGGAGGTGGAGCCGGTCGCCTTCGCGCCCGTGCTGCTCGAGGACGGCGCCGGCCGGGTGTCCCGGTTCCCGCGGGCCCTGTGCCGCTTTCGCGACCCGACAACCGGCCGGAGTGGCGCCGGCTGGATGGAGTGGAACCAGCCGGTGCCCGCGTAGCGGCACGCGCCTCTCGCTCCGATAGCCTCGGGCGATGCTCGGACGAGTGCTGGCCGCTGGGGGCTTCCTCGACCCGAAGAGCCTGATCGACGACGTGGGTCTGTTGGGCGTCTTCGCGGTTGTCTTCGCCGAATCGGGGATGCTGGTGGGCTTCTTCCTACCGGGCGACTCGCTGCTGTTCACGGCCGGATTCCTGGCCTCCGGGCCGTCGAGCGTCGACGAGGCCCTCCACCTGCCGCTCGGCTGGCTTCTGGTGGGCACGTTCGTGGCCGCGGTCGTCGGTGACCAGGTCGGCTACGTGATCGGGCACCGGGCCGGACCGGCGATCTTCAACCGCCCCGACTCCCGCTTCTTCAAGCAGGAGAACGTCGACAAGGCGCACGCCTTCTTCGACCGCTACGGCGCCAAGACCATCGTCCTCGCCCGCTTCGTGCCCATCGTGCGCACGTTCACGCCGGTCGTGGCAGGGGTGTCGCGCATGAACTACCGCACGTTCGTGACCTTCAACGTGGTGGGCGGCTTCTTGTGGGCGATCGGTGTGACGCTGCTCGGCTACTTCCTCGGCCAGGTCGACGTCATCGAGGAGAACCTCGAGCTGGCCATCCTCACCGTGGTGGCGATCTCGCTGCTGCCGATCGCGCGTGAGCTGTGGCGGTCCCGCAAGGAGCGTCAGGCGGGGCGGATGGACCCCGAGCCGGAGGTCGACCGCACTGGGGCGCCCAGCGACGCGTCGCGATGAGATGCGTGGTCACCGGCTCGGCGGGCTTCATCGGCCACCACGTCTGCGAGGCGCTCCTCGACCGGGGGGATGAGGTCGACGGGGTCGACGCCTTCACCGACAACTACGACCCGGCGCTCAAGCGGGCCAACGCCGCCCGGCTCAGCCGGCACGACCGCTACCGCAACGTCGAGCTCGACCTGGCCACGGCCGACCTGGCCGACCTCGATGAGGTGCTGGACGGGGCCGACGCTGTCGTTCACCTCGCCGCCCAGCCGGGTGTCCGGCTGTCGTGGTCCGACGGCTTCGCCGTCTACGTCGAGCGCAACATCGCGGCGTCCCAGCGCCTGCTGGAGGCGGCCCGGCGCACCCGCGTGCCGCGGCTGGTCCTGGCCTCGTCGTCATCGGTCTACGGCAACGCCAGCACGGGGGAGCCACTCACCGAGGACGCGCCGACCCGGCCGTTCAGCCCCTACGGGGTCACGAAGCTGGCGATGGAGCACCTCGCGTCCGCCTATGGCGCCAACTGGGGGTTGTCGAGCGTCTTGCTGCGCTACTTCACCGTCTACGGGCCGGGCCAGCGCCCCGACATGGCGCTCCACCGGTTCATCAACGCGATCGCCGCGGGGGAGGAGGTGAACGTGTACGGCGACGGCCGCCAGGTGCGTGACTTCACCTACGCGGCCGACGCCGCCGCCGCCACGGCCGCCGCCATCGAGGCCGACGTGGCACCGGCCACGGTCCTCAACGTGGCGGGCGGGTCACCGACCACGGTGGCCAACCTTCTGAGCATCGTGTCCGAGCAGGTGGGGTGCCCGGCGATCAGGCGACACCTGCCGGACCAACCCGGCGACGTCCGAGTGACGAGCGGGGCCACGGAGCGGGCCCGCCGGTTGCTCGGATGGCGGCCCGAGATGCCTCTGGACGAGGGCGTGAAGCGCCAGGTGGCGTATCAGTTGGGCGCTCGCTAGGGGCTCTGATGCATTAGCATCAGATGCATGCGCACCACCATTTCCTTGGATGATGATGTGCTGCTGGCCATCAAGGACCGAGCACGACGCGAACGTCGCACAGCGGGTGAGGTCCTGTCCGATCTCGCTCGGCAGGCGCTGACCAAACCGCCCATGCCCAGGCCGGCCGGGACAGAGAGCTTTCACGGATTTGAGCCCCTTCCCCACCGCGGCAAGGCGGTCTCGAACGAGCTCATCGATCGACTCCGCGAGGACGAGCCCGGGTGAAGCGGGCGTTGCTCGACATCAACGTCCTCTTGGCGCTGCTGGATAGCGATCACGTCGACCACCAGCGAGCCCGTGACTGGCTGGACGCCGAGATCGGACACGGCTGGGCATCTTGCGCGATCACGCAGAACGAGTTCGTGAGGGTCCTCAGCCAGCCGAACTACCCCAGCCCCGTCCCTCCCGGAGTAGCGCTTGAGCGGCTCGCGCACGCCACCAGCACCACGCACCACAAGTTCTGGCCGTGCTCGGTGAGCCTCACCGACGACGAAGTCGTCGACCGCTCGCATATCCACGGCCCTCGCCAGGTCACCGACGTCTACCTACTGGCCCTGGCCACCGCCAACGACGGCCGATTCGTAACGTTCGACCGCTCGATTCCGTTGACCGCCGTCCACAGGGCCAGGGAGGCCAACCTCACCGTCCTTTGAGCGTCAGATGGTCGCCAACCCGAAGTTGCGGGCGTCCTCGGGCCTCCGATCCCGTCGCGTTCCCGCCGGTGTCGGGCCAGGGCCCGTAGGCCCCACCGCCCGGGAAGGCACTAGGGGCCCATGCCTTCGACCAGGTCGGCCCACGAGCCGGCGGCGGCGTCACGGGGGCTGATCTCGGCGATGGGTAACGGCCAGGAGATGGCCAGCTGGGGATCGTCGTACCGCACGGCGCGGCCTTCGCTAGGGTCGTGCTCCCTGTCGATCCGGTAGCAGACGTCGGCCACGGCGCTCAGCACCTGGAAGCCGTGCAGCAGGCCAGAAGGGATGTACACGTGCCAGAACCGCTCGTCGTCGAGCCGGAAAGTCTCGTGGCGGCCGAACGTGGGCGACCCCGGCCGGGCGTCCACCACCACGTCGTGGATCGCACCCCGGGCGCAGCGCACGAGCTTCGCCTCGCCCCGCCCCGCGCGCGTGTGGAGCCCGCGCAGCGTGCCCAGGGCGGAGCGCGACTGCGAGTCCTGGACGAACGAGGTCGGGTCGACGCCGTGCGCAGCCGCCGCCGCAGCATCGAACGTGCGCGTGAAGAAACCCCGGTGATCGCGGTGGGGGGTGGGAACGAACACGAGCACGTCCGCCAGCGACGTCGTCCGCACCTCCATCGCGCCATCTTGGCAGCCCTGGCGCAGCGGGCAAGCAGGTGAGCGAGCCCCATCGCTGCCGCTGGTGCAGCGGCACCGCCGGAGAGATCGTGCTCGATCTCGGCGACCAACCGGCCGCCGACTACTTCCCAGCGGTCGACGAACCCGGGCCCGACCCGACCTACCCGCTGCAGATGTGGCTCTGCAGCGCCTGCGGGCTGGCGCAGTTGCTGGTCGATCCGACGGTTCCCGAGGAGCCCCGGGGTGCCGAGCCCGCCGCGCTCGTCGAACAGGCCGCCGATGCCGTCGCGCGGGTGGCGGCCGCCGGCTGGTTGCCCGCCGGGGCACGCGCCGCCGAGTACGGCAGCCCCCACGGCGGCTCGTGGGTGCCGCTGCTGGCCGAGCGCGAGCTGGCGCCTGTGAGTGGCGGCGAGCAGGCCGACGTGGTGCTCGACTGCTTCGGTCTCATGCACAGCGCCGACCAGGCGACGGCGCTGGCCGAGCGCGCGGCGCGGGTGGCGCTGGGCGGCGTCCTGCTGCTGCAGTACCACTCGCTGGCCACGATCGTCCGGCTCGGCCAGTGGAACTCGCTGCGCCACGGGCACTACGCCTACTACTCAACCACCGCGCTGGGCCGCATGCTGGCGGCGGTGGGTCTCGTCCCACGCCAGGCCTGGCGCTTCGACCTGTACGGCGGGACCGTGCTGCTCGCCGCCACTCGCGGCGAGGACGCAGGCGGCGACGGTGCCGCCGGCACTGGCCCGGCCATCAGCGTCCACGAGCTCTTGGCCGAGGAGGCCACCCTGGGCGTCGAGGACCCGGCTCGCGTCCGCACGCTGCAGGACAGCGCCGTGTCCCGAGCCGAAGCCCTCCACCGGTGGCTGGTCGACCAGAAGGCGGCCGGGTGCACGGTGCTCGGCTATGGCGCCGCCTCGCGCGCGGTCGCGCTGCTGTGCCGCGCCGGCGTCGACCGCAGACTGCTCCCCGCCGTGGCCGACGCGTCGCCCGCCAAGCACGGTCACCGCATGCCAGCGACGGACATCCCGGTGGTGGCGCCGGGTGAGTTGATCGCGGCGCGTCCGGATGCGGTGGCACTGTTCCTGCCCGACTTGTTGCCGGAGATGCGGGCGACGCTCCCGGAGGTCGAGGCCGCGGGCGGTCGCTGGGTCGACGTAGACGCCCTCGGACCGACGCCCGGCCGCTGAGGCCTGGCGACGCCAGCTCAGCGCCGCCCTCAGCCCTCCTGGCTGAACACCAGCTCGCCCCGCGCCTCGGTGCCGTCGTTGAACAGCTCGACGATGCGTTCGGGCATAGGGCTGAAGTCGGATGCACGGATGAAGTCACGGATCGACGACCCCGAGCAGGAGACGTCGACGTTCGGCGCCGTCCGTCCCGCCTCGATGTCACCGGTGTGCACGGTGCGGAAGTCGATCGAGAACCGTGTCCGGCCGGTGTGGTTTGGCACGCTCGAGTGGAGGTGCTGCCCGGAGAACTCGATGAGACCGCCGACCGGGGTGACGAAGACGAGCGGGTTCCGCAGATCGACGTCGACCGTAGGCCCCGGCAGTGGCCGGGCGTCACTGGTGACGTTCGATGACGCCGCCGCCCGGTGCTTGCTGTTCCACTCGTAGTAGTTGTAGGTGCTCGACGTGTTCGGGACCGCGGTTGCGAAGTAGTCCTGATGGAAGGCCATCGCGTTGCCCGCCTCGATCGGGTAGACGGCCATCCAGAAATTGAGCTGGGCGAGCGGCGCCGAGTACCAGGTGTCGCGGTGGGGATGCCAGGCATACGCGATGCCGGACGTGAGGTAGCCACCGGAGGTCGACGTGCGCAACCGAGGGACGTCGAAGTAGGTCTGCCCGAGATCGCACCCCCGTCGCTCCAGGATGGTGCGCAGGAGCTCTCTGGACCGGGGATGGTGGATGAAGCGGGGTTTGAGCGTCGAGAGGATGTCGACGTAACGCCCGACCGGCATGTGCTCCTGCGCCGTCTCGGGGTCGAGGCCGGCGAAAGCCTCCTCGACAAGCTCTCGGGCGAACGTGCAGAACGCCCGAGTGGCGTCGTCGGGCGTCGTCAGGAAGATGTCGCCCCGGTAGAGCGCCGCTCGCCGATCCTCGTCAGTGAG
>DASQUK010000273.1:0-13044 GCA_035641315.1 Acidimicrobiales bacterium
CGCGCTCGAAGAGCGGAGCCGGCGGACGCTGGAGCAGGTTCCCGATGCCGCGCAGTGGGCCCATCGCTTCACCCGGGAGATGGGGACGACCGTCAAGGGCTTGCAGCGGCACGGCGCGCCCAACACCGTCCGCCACGCCGTCGTGGGCATCGCCCAGGCGTGCATCGCGGACCCGGATGGGATGCTGCGTGACCTGCTCGCCGGCGCCATCGAGGACTGCGCGGCCTGGGCCGGACGTGACGCGCATCCGGGCACCCCGTGCTCGGTCCCGAGCACCCATGGGTGGCCGACCTAGAGTCGCCGGCCTGCGCGCTGCCTACCGAGAGCGGCGGAAGTCGGCGTTGATGCTCCCCACTGAGAGGATCGATGTCATCGGTTGGCGCTTCCCGGCGCTCGCCGCCACCAATCCGCGTGGGGGACCGACGGTGCCGGCACCAACCGCACCGTGTTCGACCCCGAGATCGTCCTGGTTTGCCTGCCTCGTCGGTGGGAAGGCGCGCTAATCGGCGGGGGGCCGCAACAGACGAGCGAGGGAGGTGCTCCGATGGCATTGATGCGACGGGATGCCGAGAGTGCGTGGCCGCAGGGCTGGGACCGGGGCCTGTTGGACTGGCCGTTCCGGCCGTTCGAGACGTGGCGACGCCTGCTCGAGGAGGACCAGGTGAGCGTCGAGGAGTTCATGGAGCACGGCGAGATCGTGGTCCGGGCCGAGCTGCCGGGGGTCGATCCCGACCGCGACGTCGACATCGAGATCGTCGACGGCAACTTGCGCATCCGGGCCGAACGGCGCCGGGAGGAGAAGGTCGAGGAGCGCAACTACCGACGCTCCGAGATCCGCTATGGGTCCTTCACCCGGACAATCCCTCTTCCCCCGGGCACCAAGGAGGACGACATCCAGGCGAGCTACAAGGACGGCATCCTCGAGGTGCGGGCACCGGTCCAGGAAGGTGCTGCCAAACCGTCGAAGATCCCGATCAGTCGCACCTGAAGCTGGTGAGGTGGGTGCCCCGATGAGTGGAGTCCTCAGCGACGGCCCCAGAAGATGTCATGAGGGCTCTCGGCGGCCGCTGGGCGGCGTGGCGGGCGCCGGCCGGGCGGAGGCGTAGCCGGCTCGATCCGCTCGACTCGCTCGTCCTGCCCGGCGAGCGTGACGACCCAGCTCGCCAACGCGGTCGTGAGCGGCACCGACGCCACCAACCCGATCGATCCGACCAGGGTCTGGACGATCTCGACGGCGACAGTCTCGGTGGTGAGCACCTCGCCCAGGGCCAGGCCCGACTGGGTGAACAGCAGCAGGGTCGGCAACGCAGCCGCCGTGTAGGCGAGCACCAGGGTGTTGACCGTGGAGGCGATGTGGTCACGCCCGATCCGGATGCCGGCGGAGTACAGCTCGCGGGCGCTGGCCCGTGGATTGCTGCGGCGCAGCTCCCACACCGCCGACACCTGCGTGATCGTCACGTCGTCGAGCACGCCCAGCGTCCCGATGATGGTGGCGGCCAGCAGCAGGCCCCGGAAGTCCAGGTCGGGGGCGAACGTCAGCAGTATGAGCGACTCCTCCTGGACGAGGCCGCTCAGGTCGGCGGCGGCCCCGAAGGCGGCGGCCAGGCCGGCCGTCAGCAAGAGGCTGGCGATCGTCCCCAGCAGGGCGACGGTCGTGCGGTCGTTGACGCCGTGGGACAGGTAGATGGTGACGGCGGCAATGACGATGGCGGCCGTGACCGCCACCCCCACGGGCGAGGCCCCCCGCAGGAGGGCCGGGAAGGCGTAGGCGAGCAGGACACCGACGGTGACGCCGATGCCGGCCAGGGCCAACAGGCCGCGCAGCCGCCCCAGCGCCACCACCACGACGCCGAAGATCACGGCCAGGATCATCAGCGGCGGCCCGCGCTGGACGTCGGCGAACTGGTAGCGGGCGCTCGCCTCGGTGTCGGGGCCGGCGTCGCTGAGGACGATGTCGTCGCCGACGTCCAGGTTGGCCGCCGCGGTCCCCGACGCGACGTCGGTCTCGAGGTTGGCGAACGTCCCCTCGTCGGGCCCCTCGGAGATGCGGGCGCTCACGGCGTTGCATTCGGACTCGGGGTCGAAGCTGCACGGGCCGATCTCGGCCGTCGTGACGGTGGCCCGGACCCGATCGGCGTATCCGAGAGTCTCGCGGTCGACGTCGGCGTCGCCGCGGGGCCACCAGATGGCCATCCCAGCCAGGGCGGCGAGCACCAGGACCACGACGGCGCCGGTGAGAAATCGCCGCACCGTCGGCGCGTCGAGCTCCCGGCGCGGCAGGTCGTGGTCGTCGCGGTGATGGTGCATGTGTGCCACGGCGGGAGTCTCGGCGGTCAGGGCCAGGCGCGCCAGGCGGTGACGTCGATCACGATCACCGGCCCGGCGGGGATCTGCCGCCGGTACTGCTCGTACTTGGCGGCGAGCAGCCCCAGCGCCCGCTCACGGACCTCGCCGGACTCGGCCACCCATCCCCGCCCGTCCATCCGGACCCACCACAGCCTCGACCAGTCCTCCTCGTAGTGGTCGACGAGCAGCGAGGCGACTCCGGTGGCGCGCAGGTTGTCGAGGCGTGCCAGATCGAACGTCGACTTGGGCTTGTCGTCGACCGCCGAGTAGATCGCGTCGCCGTCGAGCACGAAGCAGCACGGCACGAGATGCGGTCGACCGCCGGCCGTGACCGTGCCCAACCGGCCCACCCGCGCCTCCGCCACGCGCACCCGCATGGCCTCGTGCTCCACTGCGCCGACGGTAGATCGCTCAGGCTTGCCGGACGAGCACGCCCCGCATGTCCCGCACCGCCCGGGCGGTGCCCCGGACCGTGCCGGTGACCTTGGACCGGCCGATGCGCGGCGTGTAAGCCACCGGCACTTCGGCGACGCGCCATCCGGCCGCTGCCGCCCGCAGGACCATCTCGAGCGGCCAGCCGAAGCGGCGATCGGCCACGCCGAGGGCCTCCAGGTCCGCCCGCCGCGCGGCCCGCATCGGACCGAGGTCGGTGACGGGCGCGCCGGTGATCCGGCGGATGCGCCGGGCCAGGTAGCGGTTGGCCCAGCGGGCGTGCGGCGGCAGCGCACCGGCGCCGGATGGACGGCGGGCCCCGAGGACGAGGTCGGCCGCTCGGTCGACCACGGGTCCAACCACCGCGGGCAGCTCCGCCGGATCGAGCGAGCCGTCCGCGTCGCAGAACGCCACCACCGGGGCCTCGGCGGCGGTCAGCCCGGCGGCGCAGGCGGCACCGAAACCCCGCCGCGGCTCGACCACTACCGTGGCCCCCAGCTCGCGGGCCAACTCGCCGGAGCCGTCGGTCGAGCCGTTGTCGACCACCACCGCCCGGTAGCCGCGCGGCAGCCGCCCCAGCACCCAGGGCAGCGCGGCCGCCTCGTCGAGCACGGGCAGGACCACGTCGACATTCGGCTCGATCTCCATTGATCGCACCGTAGGGACGCCACGCCTTACGAGGCGCGAAACATCGCCCAGGCGGTCGCGTCCGTCGTGGTGACCGGCCATACGGTCCCGCGCCGTGGTCGCCACCGTCGCCACCGCCACTGCCACCGTGCCCGCTACCCCGTCGACCGCGGCTGCTCCCTTGCACCCGCCGGCCGCCCGGGTCGGTGGGCGTGCGCGCCGCTGGGCGGTGATGGCGTGGGCGGCCGTGGTGGTCGTGGCCCTCGCCTGGGGGACCTGGACCGTGGCCGACTCGGGCGCCGCTCTGCGGGCGGCCCCGCTCTACGGTCGCTGGCGCTGGCATCCCGAATGGGGGTTGATGCCGCCAGGCGTACTGGCCGGGGCGGTGGTGGCCTGGGGCCCGGGGGTCGCGTCCCGCCTGCAGTGGCGCCTGGTCCCGCTGGTCACCGGGCTCTCGAGCGTCGCCTGGACGGTGGCGCTCGCCGCCGGCGGCGGTTGGTCGCGGGTGACGGCGCCGCTCACCACGCGCCACGACTACGAGCCGTTCGCCACGGGCGTCGACGACCTCGGCACGTTCCTCGGCCACTTCACCGAGCGGCTGGGCGACTACCCGGTCCACATCCAGGGCCATCCCCCCGGGCCGGTCGCCCTCGCCTGGCTCCTGGACCGCGTCGGCCTGGGTGGTGGCGGATGGCTGGCCGCCGTGGCCATCGCCGGCTGGGCGGCCGCCGGCGCCGCCGCGCTCGTCGCCGTGCGGGCACTGGCGGGCGAGGGCGTGGCCCGCCAGGCGGCACCGGCGCTCGTCCTGCTGCCCGCGGCGGTGTGGGCGGGCACGTCGCTCGACGGGCTGTTCGCGGGGATCGCGGCGTCGGGGCTGGCGCTGGCCGCCGTCGCTGCCACTCGGTCGTCGAGGTCGCAGGCGTTCGGTGCGGGCGCGGTCCTCGGCGTGGCGCTGCTGTTCAGCTACGGCGCTGTCCTTTTCGTCGCCATGGCCGCGGTCGTCGTTGTCTTCGTCACGACTGGACGTGGCCGCGCCGGCCGTGTGCTCGGACCGCTGGCCGCCGGAGTGCTGGCACCGCTGGCGCTGGCGGCGGCGTCCACCGGCTTCTGGTGGATCGACGGCCTGGATGCCACTCGGCACGCCTACTGGTCCGGCATCGGTGGCGAGCGGCCCGCCGCCTACCTCACGGTGGTCGGCAACCCCGCCGCCCTGGCCCTCGCGGCCGGGCCGGCGGTGGCGGCCGGCCTCGCCACCAGGTTGACGGTGCCTGATAGGGGGGCCCGCAGCGCTCGCCTGCTGCCCGCCGTCACGCTGGCGGCCGTCGCAGTGGCGAACCTGTCGCAGATGTCCCGCGGCGAGGTGGAGCGGATCTGGCTGCCGTTCGTCCCGTGGCTGGCCCTCGCCGCCCCGGGCGACCGCCGGGGGTGGCTGGCGGCCCAGGCCGGGCTGGCGTTGCTGCTCCAAGCCACACTCGTCTCCCCCTGGTAGGTCCCATGGCGCGCATCCTGGTCACCGGTGGGGCGGGCTTCGTCGGGTCCCACGTCGTCGACCTGCTCGTCGCCGAGGGACACGAGGTGGTGGTGCTCGACTCGCTGGTGGCCCACCCGTCCGGTCCCCCGCCGTGGGTGAACGCCGACGCCGAGCTGATCCGCGGCGACGTGCGTGATCCGGACGTCTGGCGGGCCGCGGCCCGGGGCGTCGACGCGGTGTGCCACCAGGCGGCGCGGGTCGGGCTGGGCGTGGACTTCGGCGACGTCCGCCGCTATGTCGACGACAACGACGCCGGCACCGCGGCGGGGCTGTGGGTGCTGCACGAGAGGGGGTTCCGGGGCCGGTTGGTGCTGGCGTCGAGCATGGTGGTGTACGGCGAGGGGCGCTACCGGTGCCCGCGCCACGGCGATGTCCGGCCGGCGCCCCGCACGTCCGACGACTTGGCGGCGGGCCGGTTCGACCGGACCTGCCCCGCCTGCGGCGCTCCGCTCGACTGGGCGCCCGTCGCCGAGGACGCGCCGGCCGATCCCCACAACGTCTACGCAGCCACCAAGCTGCACCAGGAGCACCTGTGCGCGACCTTCGGCCGCGACCACGACGTGCCCGTGACCGCGCTGCGCTACCACAACGTCTACGGGCCGCGCATGCCGCGGGACACGCCGTACGCGGGGGTGGCGTCGATCTTCCGCTCGGCGGTCGAGCGGGGCGAGCCGCCCCGGGTGCTCGAGGACGGCTGCCAGACCCGCGACTTCGTCCACGTCGCGGACGTGGCCCGCGCCAACGTGGCCGCGCTCACGACGCCCGACCCGGTGGTGGGGCCGCTCAACGTGGCGTCGGGCCGGCCCCGCACCGTCCTCGAGCTGGCGCAGGCGATCTGCGCCGGTACCGGCCTGGACCCCGTGGTGGTGGGCGGCGGCCGCCTCGGCGACGTCCGCCACATCGTCGCCAGCCCGGCGCGGGCCGCCGAGCGCCTGGGGTTCCGGGCGGTCGAGCCGTTCGACGTCGCCACGGTTGCGGTCGCCCGCCCCGACGCCGGCCGCGTCACGCCCGCGGCAGGCGGACCGTGAACCGGCAGCCGCCGGGCTCGTTGCGCACTGCGATGTCGCCGTCGAACGCCTCCACCAGCCCCCGGGCGATGGCCAAGCCGAGGCCCGCCCCACCGGCGTCGCCGGGCGTGCGGGCGGCGTCGCCCCGGTAGGCGAGGTCGAACACCCGGTCGAGATCGTGGGCCGGGATGCCGCCGCAGCCGTCGAGCACAGAGACCTCGGCGTGGCGCTCGCTGCCGCCCACCGCCACCTCGACCATCCCGCCCGGAGGCGTGTGGCGGATGGCGTTGTCGAGCAGGTTGCGCACCACCCGGGTCAGCTCGGGCGCCGATCCCGCCACGTCGGGCGGCCGACCGTCGAGCCGGCCGTCGACCCGCACGCCCTTGGCCCCCGCCATCACCGCCGCCGACGCCACAACGTCGGACACCAGCTCGCCCAGGGCGACCCGTTCGACGCTCACGGCGAGGGCCCCCGCTTCGATGCGGGACAGCTCGAACAGGTCGTCGACCAGCCGTGCCAGGCGATCGGCCTCGGTCATGAGCTGGAGGTGGTAGCGGCGCACCTCGTCCGGCTCGTCGACGACTCCGTCGTCGAGCGCCTCCACCATCGCCCGGATGCCGGCGATCGGCGTGCGCAGGTCGTGGCTGACCCAGGCCACCAGCTCCCGCCGGCTGCGCTCCAGCGTCCGCTCCCGCTCGGCCGCCTCCACCAACCGGTGGCGGGCGCGGTCGAGCTCGGTGGCCAGCGCCAGGGCGCCCAGCACGCCGGCGGTCCCCGCCCCGGCGACGACCACCACCAGCGCGGACAGGTCGTGGCTCGACACGAACATCGCCTGGGCCGCCGCCAGCGACCCGAGCGCCATGGCCGTCACGGGGATGAGCGCCACCACGATCGGGCTGCGGGACCGGCGCAGCGCCAGCCGTCCCCCGGCATAGGACACGATCGCCACGCCGAAGCTGATGGCGACGAGCAGGGCGGCATCGCCGCCGGGCAGCCCGAGCGAGGCGGCGGCGCCGATAGCCACCAACAGGCCCACCGCCACGACGGCGAGCGTCGCGATCAGCCCGCTCCCGGCGGTCCATCGGGCGACCGTCGTCATCGTCCGCCTCCGGCCGGCGGGTCCGCCGCTCCCTCCCACCGGTAGCCCACGCCCCAGACCGTGGCGATGCGCACCGGGTTGGCCGGGTCCGGCTCGACCTTCTCCCGCAGGCGCCGCACGTGGACGGTCACCGTGGAGGCGTCGCCGTAGCGGTAGCCCCACACACCTTCGAGCAGCTCCTCGCGTTGGAACGCCCGGCGGGGGTGGCGCACCAGGAAGGCGAGCAGCTCGAACTCGCGGGCGGTCAGCGAGATCACCTCGCCGCCCATCCGGGCCTGGCGGGCGGCGATGTCGACCTCGAGGTCGCCGTCGACGTACACCCGGGGCGCGTCCGGCCCGGCGGCGGCCAGCGGCCCCCTGGCCCGGCGCAGCACCGCGCGCACCCGCGCCACCAGTTCCTTCGTGGAGAAGGGCTTGGACACGTAGTCGTCGGCACCGAGGTCGAGCCCCACGATGCGGTCGCTCTCCTGGCCGCGGGCGGTGAGGATGACGATGGGGACCGGTGCCAGGGCCCGCAGCCGGCGGCACACCTCGAGCCCGTCGACGCCGGGCAGCATGAGGTCGAGGACGACCAGGTCGGGCGGCTCGGCGAGGGCCCGATCCAGGGCGACCCGCCCGTCGGCCACGGTCTCGACGGCGTACCCGTCCCGCTCGAGGTAGCGCGCCACGACCTCGGACACGGTGGGGTCGTCGTCGACGACCAGGATCCGCGGGGCCGCCTCGATCACGGGCCCGAGGCTAGGGCCGCGGCGGGACGCATCCCCTTACGACCTGCGAAACAGCGGCGGCGGGCGACGGCGCGTGCCGGTCCCAAGCCGGGTCCTTACGACCCGGGGAACATCGCGTGGCTGGGGCCCGGCGGTCCGCCGGGCAGTCGTACACCGGGGGGCGTGGACCTCATCGTGCTCGCCAAGGAACCGGTCGCCGGGCGGGTGAAGACCCGGCTGTGCCCGCCGTGCTCGCCCGCCGACGCCGCCCGGGTGGCGGCGGCCGCCCTCGCCGACACCGTCGACGCGGCCCTCGGGTCGGGGGCGGACCGGGTGGTCCTGGCGCTGGACGGGCGTCCGGGATGGTGGTGCCCGCCCGGCGTGGTGGTCGTCGGACAGGGCCGCGGGCGGCTCGATCGCCGCTTGGCTCACGCCTGGACGCACGCACGGGGCGCTGCGCTGCAGGTCGGCATGGATACCCCCCAGGTGACGGCCGCCGAGCTGGACCGGGCGATGTCCACGTTGACCGGCGACGGCGTGGACGCCGTGCTGGGGCCGGCCACCGACGGGGGCTGGTGGGCGCTGGGGATGCGCCGCCCGCGGCCCGGCGCCGTCTTGGGCGTGCCAACCAGCCGCTCGGACACGGGTGCCCGCCAGGCCGCCCGGCTGGCGGCGCTCGGCCTGCGGACCCGGCTGCTCGATCCCCGGACCGACATCGACACCTGGCCGGACGCCCTCGCGGTTGCCGACCAGGCACCCGGGACACGGACCGCGGTGGAGGTAGCGTCAGTAAGGGCAACCGTGGCGGTCGAAGCAACGGTGGGAGTGCCGCGGTGACCCGGACGCCGTCGTCGCTGCCGGCAGGTGCGGTCGCACCGCCCGATCGCCTGGCGCTGGTCGCCGACGGCGGCGAGGAGATCGAGCTGCCCGTGGGCCGCTGGCACGGGCCGCCGGACGAGGTCGAGCTGGCGCTGCTCGACACGCTGCCGGATCCGGTCATCGACGTCGGCTGCGGTCCGGGACGGATCGTCGCCGCCCTGGGAGCCGCCGGCCGCCCAGCGCTCGGCGTCGATCCCAGCCCGGCGGCCGTGGCGGAGGCGGCGCGCCGGCGGGCGCCGGTACTGGCCCGCTCGGTGTTCGGTCCGCTGCCGGGAGAGGGGCGCTGGGGCACCGTGCTCCTCATCGACGGCAACATCGGCATCGGCGGCGATCCGGTGGCGCTGCTGGCGCGGGCAGCCCGCCTCGTGCGGCCCGGCGGGCACGTCGTGGCCGAGGTCGAGCCGCCGGGCGCCCACAGCCGGGCGATGACCGCGCGGCTGGAGTCGTCTCGCGGGGTGAGCCCGTGGTTCGCGTGGGCGACGGTCGGGGCGGACGGGTTCGAACACCTCGCCGAGGCAGCAGCTCTGCGGGCCGTGGGGTTGGACGTCGGCGGCGAGCGCTGGTTCGGCCGGGCGGTGCGGCCGTGATCCCTCCGGCCCGGCCGTTGCCGAGACGGTTGGGCGACCCCTACGGGAGCGATCTCCACGAGGTCCGCAGCGCCGCCTGGCTGGGGCTCGGCCTCGGCCTCACGTTCGGCACGTGCTTCCTGACCGGTCTGTGGTCGCACCTGGCGCAGGACCCACCGTCGTGGTTCACCTATCCCGCCCGACCGGCCGGGCTGTACCGCATCACGCAGGGGCTCCATGTCGCCAGCGGCATGGCGGCGATCCCGTTGCTGCTGGCGAAGCTGTGGGTGGTCCATCCCCGCTTCGTCGAATGGCCGCCGGCCCGCTCGGTCCTGCACGCCGTCGAGCGGCTGGCGCTGGTCCCGCTGGTCGGCGGGGCGCTGTTCCAGGTCCTGTCGGGCACGCTCAACGTGGCCGAGTGGTACCCGTGGTCGTTCTTCTTCCCGCGGGCGCACTTCTGGGTGGCGTGGATCACGATCGGGGCGCTGGTCGTGCACGTCGGCGCCAAGGCAGCCGCTACCCGCGACGCCGTGCGGCAGCAGCCGCGAACTGCCGCGGCGGTGCGCGCCGCACCGGCGGACCGACGGGCGTTCCTGAGCGGGATCGCCGCCACGTCGGTGGGGCTGGTGGTGGCTACGGCCGGAGGCGCGGTGGCGGCGTTGAGCCCGGTGTCGGTGCTGGCTCAGCGGCGGCCCGGGGTCGGTCCCCAGGGGGTGCCTGTCAACAAGTCGGCCGCCTCGGCCCGGGTCACCGAGGTGGCCCGCGACCCGGCGTACCGCCTGGTGGTCGAGGGATCGGTCGACCGGCGCCTCGAGCTGAGCCTCGACGACCTGCGGGCGCTGCCGCAGCGGGAGGCCGAGCTGCCCATCGCCTGCGTGGAGGGATGGAGCAGGTCGGCCCGGTGGCGGGGCGTGCCCGTGCGCGACCTGTTGGCAGCGGCCGGGGCCGCAGCGGGTGCCGAGGCGACGGTCGAGTCGTTGCAACCGAGCGGTCGCTACCGAACAGCCGATCTGAACGCCGACCACGTGGCGGATCGGGACACTTTGCTGGCGGTCGAGCTCAACGGCGAGGCGCTGCACATCGATCACGGTTTCCCGGTGCGCCTGATCGGGCCCAACCGGCCCGGCGTCCTGCAGACCAAGTGGGTGTCGAAGCTGGTGGTCCGCTGAATGGCCGAGCTGCCGGGGGCGGGACTGCCGGAGACGACGTCGCGCCGGGGCCTGCTGGTGGGCCTCGCCGTGGGCGCCCCGGTGATCGGCTACGGATTGCGGGGCGCGATCGTCGATGCCGAGGACACCCACCCATGGGAGCTGGCCCGGTGGGTGATCGGCTCCGCCTTGATCCACGACGTCCTGGTGGTGCCGCTGGCCGCTTGTGTGGCGCTTGTTGCCCGGCGCCTTGCTCCGGCGTGGGCTTGGCCGCCGATCCGGGCGGGGTTGGCGGCATCCGGCGTGCTGGGGCTGGTCGGATGGCCGTTCGTACGGGGCTACGGCGAGGACCCGACGAACCCGTCGCTCCTGCCGCGCAACTACGGTGCCGGCCTCGCAGCCGCCATCGGGGTGGTGTGGTTGACGGTCGCCCTGTGGGCGGCGTGGCGCTACATCCGGGCTCGAAGCCGCCACGTTGGGTGACGGGGCGGCAGAGCGGCTACAGTTGACGAGGTAGCGGACAGGGAGGCCGAGGCGGTGCGGGCACCGTGACATCTGCGCGCGACGAGATCTGGATCGACATGATGCAGTTCGACGCCGGCAACGCGGACGGGTTGTGGGAGGGTGGCGCCCCGCCACCCGACGCGCCCTCGTGGTACGGCGACGTCTCCGGCCTCATCCGCACGTCCACGGGACCCGCCGAGCCGCACGAGCTGGTCGACGAGCCCGTGGTGGTCGAGGACATGCAGCTCACGGCCGTCGGCAGACCTCGGGCACCACGCAGGCAGCACCACCGGGCGGGCCGCACGGTGCGCCGCATGATCGGCCTGAAGGCGGCGGCCGCCACGACGGTCAGCGTGTTCGGCGTCGCTGCCGCCGCCGCGGCCACGACCGGGATCGTCGCCACCGTGGCCAAGGTCGTCGTGCCGGCGATCGAGGAGCACGTCTTTCCGGCACGCGAGGATCCCGAGTCACCTTCGCCGGCGGCGCTGCCGCCGCCCACCTTCGTCCCCGGTGGCGCCGACAGCCGCCACGGCGGCGAACGGGAGCCCACGGCCGAGGCACGCCCCGCCACACCGCAGTCAGCTGTGACCGTGCCCCCGACAGAGGTAACGGCCTCACTCCTCGACCCCCTCGCCGATGCGGCCGAACCCGAGCCGTCGGCCGAACTGTCACCGCCAGCGCAAGCCGAACCCGGCCCCAGCGAACCGGTCCCCGCCGAGCCCCTGGCTACCGCACCCGCCCCAGCCGAACCGGAGCCACCGGGGCCACCGGAGCCCGCAGCCCCGGGCCGACCGGGCCAAGAAGATCGTGGGCCCCGAGGGCCGGCGCCCGCCGATACCGGTCCACCCGACCCCCCTCCGGTGGCCCACGGCTCAGGTGAAGCTGAGCCGCCCGCACCCATGGCCCCAGGACGCCTCAGGCCTGAGGCTGGCTGATGTTGACCATCCACGTGATGCCGAAGCGGTCGTCGCACATGCCGAGCTCATCGCCCCAGATCTGTGTCTCCAACGGGACCGACACGGTGCCTCCGTCGCACAGCTTCTCCCAGTAGCCGCGCAGCTCGTCGGCATTGTCGCCGTGCCACAGATCTACTTCGACGAGCGCATCGCCGCGCGGTACGACGCCGACGCCGCGAGCGAAGCCGGGCGCAGACGAGATCGAGGTGACGATCGGCGACTTCGCGACGACGCGGGTCGACGGAACGTTCCGGCTGGCCTACCTCGTCTACAACACGATCACGAACCTGACGACTAGGACGAGCAGGTCGAGTGCTTCCGCAACGCCGCCTCACACCTCGAGCCCGGCGGACTATTCGTCGTCGAGGTCGGCGTGCCCGATCTGCGGCGCCTCCCGCCCGGCGAGACCACCCGGGTGTTCGCTGCCAGCCCGTCGTATGTCGGCTTCGACGAGTACACCGACACGGCGCGCAGGTCTTGTACTCCCACCACTGGTGGGTCACCGGCGACGGAGCGGAGGTCTTCTCGGCGCCCTACCGCTACGTGTGGCCGTCGGAGCTCGACCTCATGGCTCGGATCGCCGGCATGACCCTGCGTGAGCGCTGGAGCGGGTGGGCACGCGCACCGTTCACGAGCGAGAGCACCTCCCACGTCTCGGTCTGGACGAAGACGGCGTAGCGCCGGACGACTGATTCAGCTGACCCGCGCTTCATGGTGGTGGTCGGCTTTGGAGGGTGCGGCCGTGGGGGGTGGTGACGATGAGGGTGGCGTCGGGGAGCAGTTTGGCGTCCCAGCCGGGGGTGTGGAGCAGGTGGTGGTGCCTCGAGCATTCGAGGACAAGGTTCTCGACGCTGGTGGGACCGCCGCGGGTGACCCACTGGACGTGATGCGCCTCACACCACTCGGGTGGCCGGTCACAGCCGGGGAACCGGCAGTGCTGGTCCCGGATCACCAGGGCGTTGAACAGGTTGGCGGGGACGGTGCGGGTGGTGGTGCCGTAGTCGAGGATGCTGGAGCGCCCGGCGACGAACACCCGGTGCAGCCCGGCGTCACAGAACAGGCGCTGCACGGTGGTGCCATCCAGGATGGTGCCGTCGATCAACCGGCCTTGGCCGCGACCCTCGAGGTCATCCAGCGTGGCGACCACATTCACATGGGGGCGGTGGCGGCCACCGCGGCGGTGTTGTTGGTGGTCGAGGAACCAGCGGCACACGTCGGCCAGGGCGTCGGCGCGGCGGCGGG